>CALAWF010000210.1 GCA_937894665.1 uncultured bacterium
CGTTGACTTTTCGATGGTAAAGCTGTTTGCCGAGGTCGGCTTTCGAATACTTAAAAGGTTATTTTTCAGTATTCATAATATATCTAACCGCTGCAGTAGCTGGAGCAACAGAACCATTATGAATTCTGACAGGAAAAATATCTGTTACATCCTTATTTTTGACGATACAATCGTTTTTAGACAATGAATTATCACCTACAGAACAACGCACTTCTTTATTCGGACCACTTGTACCATTAACATCAATAAAACCAATACAATATGACATCGTTTCATCTGGTAAATAACCATTGTCTTTGATTTCGCCTCCGATTTCGAGAGAACAGGAATTCCTACCCAATCCTTTTTCAAATGCAAAAATAGAACCATCTGCCATCTGCCAAAGTATAAGCATGAAAACTACTTAAGTCTTTAAAACTCCAAACTAGGGCAGAATAAGGAATAGTAGCATTATAGGAGAGTATAGAATCTCCTTTCCGCACTTTCAAATCAGTAACACTATTAAAATAAGTTGCACCAGTCAAAGTTCCATTAAGCAATGCACAAATTGATGTAGAATTTTCAGGATTATCTTTTCCTCCATCATTTGAACATTTTTCTCCTATTCCACCAAAATCAAAATCATACATCGCCTGACTCATTTTTGCTGCTTGGCTAAGTGTTGATACAGTCTTTTTAAATTGACTTCTATACTTTTGATTATTTGTGTTTGCAATAAGAGTTGGAATGGTTATTGCTGCAACAACACCAATAATTCCGAGTGTTATTAAAACCTCTGCAAGTGTAAAGGCTTTACTATAATTCCAAGTTTTCATTTAAGCTCCTTATATCTATTAACAAATAAAGTATAGCGAATATATTAATAATTATAGTTATACAACTATAATATGTCAACTGTCTTGAGTTTCAAAAAAAGAGAGAATAAAATTAATTAAATGGAATATAAATTTGAAAATATTAAAATAATAGATTTTATAAAAACCCTTACTGTTTATAAGGGAACATCCCTGAGAAAACTTATTGCAAAACTTGCACTACAAAAGGGTATTAGCGATTGTTATTCAAATTTTTATGCAAAACTGAAAAAAGAAACAATTAAATTCTCCGAAGTTGCAGATATTGCAGATGCACTTGGTTATGAAATTATTTTCAAAGAAAAGTAGTACAAAAAAGGAAGTGATAAACACTTCCTTTTCAATATTATTCAGCTTTTTTAACCTTTCTAATTATTCGTCCTCTTTCTTCTACACGTTTTTGGTGGTAGCCATAAAATGCGTAAATCAATATTCCGATAAATAACCAAATTGCGAAATATACAGAAGAAGTTTTTAGTGTTTTCAATGAGAAGACAATCAAAACTCCGCAAATCAAGATTCCTAAAATTGGGAACCAAGGACAGAATGGAACTTTGAAAGGTCGTGGTCTATCCGGATTAGTTTTTCTCAAAATCAATACAGCTAAACAAATAATTACGAAAGATGTGAAGGTTCCGAAATTACACAATGCAGCAGAAATGTTCAAATCCATAAACAATCCGCATACAATAACCACAATTCCGGAAATCCAAGTCATTACGTGAGGAGTTCTATATTTTCTGTGAATTAATCTCCAAGATTTTGGTAAAAATCTATCACGGCTAATGGCATATAAAATTCTTGTTGTACCTAATTGATAAATTAACAAAACTGAAGTCAATGCACACAACGCACCAATTGAAATTAAACCTGCAAACCAATCTTTCCCGATATAGCTCATTGCGTGAGCTATAGGAGCTTGAATATCAATTCTTTCGATAGGAACAATCCCTGTCAAAACTAACGCTACACATACATACAAAATTGTACAAATAACTAATGTTCCCAAAATCGCAATAGGCAAATCTCTTTGAGGATTTTCGGTTTCTTCTGCAGTTGTTGAAATTGCATCAAAGCCGATATAAGCAAAGAAGATTAAAAACGCACCCATAATTACGCCTGTTGGGTCTTGTGGGAAGAAAGGAGTCCAATGTTCCGGTTTTACGTAAAATGCACCTACGATAATGAAAGACAAAATCATAAACATGTTTACACCAACCATAATACTTGCAACTCTTGTTGATTCCTTAACGCCACGAACCAAAAGCATTGTCAATATCAATACAATTGCAACCGCCGGAAGATTCACTGCAAAAGGAATATGTCCAAATAAATACGGAATTTTATCGTGAATATCCCAATGATTATTATTACAAATTGCAACCATTGTTTTATAATCGTATCTTAGCCAAATAGGGAAATTAACCACAAAGTCCGGCAAATATTGTTTAAAACCTTTTAAAAATTGGATGAAATAACCTGTCCAAGCACTTGCAACAGTAATATTACCGATTGCATACTCAAGCATCAAAATCCATCCGACCATCCAAGCCATAAATTCACCCATTGTTGCATAGGTATAAGTATAAGCACTACCCGCAACAGGAATCATTGATGCAATTTCGGAATAACAAAGTGCTGAAAATACACAAGCAACTGCAGCCAATACCATTGAAATTACAATAGCCGGACCAGCTCCCGCACTTTCAGTACTCCCAGTGATTGCAGTACCGATAATTGTAAAAATACCGGTTCCAACAACCGCACCAATACCGATTACGATAAGGTCGAATACGTTTAATGTCTTTTTTAGCTCTGAACGTTTACTTGTGTTAATAAGGTCGTCCATGCTTTTTCTTTTAAATATATTTCGGCAAATTTGTTTCAAATCCATTTTTATACTTTTTCCTAATCTTCCGTTGTTCCGTGTACGATTTCTCTATGGATTTTATTTTCGTTATTTCTATTTTTGATAAATCCGTATAAGAGGTAAATAATAGCTCCAACACCTAGCCATACAGGGAATAACAATGCTGAACTACCAGCTTGAGTTGATTTATAAATCATCAAGCCACCACAACAAAGGATTCCCAAAGTTGGAGTTACTGGTGAAAATGGAACTTTGAAAGGTCTTTCTCTATTTGGGTCTGTATGACGTAAAATCAATACCGCAACACAAACAATAATGAAAGAAGTAAATGTTCCGTAGTTACATAATTCTGCGGCTACATCCAAATTAAGAGTCAAAATACCGATAACAGCTAAAATTCCAACCGTCCAAGTTAATAAAGCAGGAGTTTTTAGTTTTGGATCAATTTTTTGAAATCTTTGAGAAATAAAGTGATCACGGCTCATTGCGAACAAAATTCTTGTTGCAGCCATTTCCAAAACCAACAATACAGATGTTAAACCAGCCAAAGAACCGATTGAAATCAATCCTGCAGCCCAGTTTTGTTTAGCTTGCATCATGCAATAAGCCATTGGAGCTTTCAAAAAGTCTAACGGAACAGGACCGCTTGTATTTTGCATACCTGTTAAAACAAGAGCAACTAATACGTAAACAATTGTTGTGATTATAAGAGAACCGATAATACCAATCGGCAAATCTTTTTGAGGATTTTTACATTCTTCTGCTGCAGTTGCTAAAGCATCAAAACCGATGTAAGCAAAGAAGATCAAAAATGCTGCAGACCAAATTCCAGACATTCCGTTTGGAGCGAATGGATGCCAATTTGCCGGTGTTACGAAAAACGCACCAGCTAAAATAAACAACCCAATAACAGCAAGTTTAATAAATACCATTAAACCAGCCATTTTAGCAGAATCTTTTGTACCTTTAACCAAAATTGAAGTAATTAAAAGAACAATAAGAATTGCCGGTAAATTTATACAAATTGGCACAATGCCAAATAATTTCGGAATAAATACATTAGGGTTAGCTGCTGCAATTTTTCCGGCAGAAAATACATCGTTAGTTAACCAAACCGGAGGATGAGCAAGCCAAGCCGGCAATACATTTTCAAAACCGGAAAGGAACTGTACCAAATGGTTAGACCACGCACACGCTACGGCAATAAATCCGATAGCGTATTCAAGCATCAAAACCCAGCCAACCATCCATGCTGCAAATTCTCCCAAAGTTGCAAATGTGTATGTATAAGCACCACCTGCAACCGGAATCATTGTTGCGAATTCTGAATAGCATAATGCTGAAAATATACAAGCGATAGCTGCAATAATCATTGATACCATAAGAGCAGGTCCTGCACCTAAGCTGGAACCGTCTGCACTTCCCGCCGCAGCAATACCGACAACTGCGAAAATACCAGAACCAATAATTGCACCTACACCTAAAACGATTAAATCTACAACTCCAAGAGTTTTTTCCAAACCTTGAGCTTTTGCTTCTGCAAGCATTTCATCCGGAGCTTTTATCCTAGTAATATTTTTCAAAAAATTTCTGGTAAAAGTCGCTCTGTTAAATTTTTCAGCCATTTACATTCCTTATATTTAAACTACACCTGTTTCTTTTTTACAAAGAGGGAAGCCCATTGCTTCTCTTTGTTCTACGTACATTCTCGCAACAGCGGATGCCATTGTTCTTACTCTTCCGATAAAGTTATTTCTTTCATCTTTACTGATAACACCGTGAGCATCAAGTAAATTGAAAGTATGAGAACATTTCAAAACGTAATCATAAGCAGGCAAAACAAGTTTTGCTGCTAAACAATTATCAACTTCTTTTTGATACAAGTCGAACATTTTGAATAGTGCATCGGTATCAGAAACTTCAAAATTGTACTTAGAAGTTTCAATTTCGTTTTGCAAATAAATATCACCATATTTCAATGTATCATTCCACATAATATCATATACAGATTCTTTGTTTTGAAGATACATTGCAATACGTTCCAAACCGTAAGTTAATTCAAGTGCAACAGGTTTAACTTCAACACCGCCAACTTGTTGGAAATAAGTGAACTGTGTAACTTCCATTCCATCTAACCAAACTTCCCAACCAACACCGGCAGCTCCTAATGTTGGAGATTCCCAGTTATCTTCAACGAATCTTACATCGTGTTCTTTCAAATCAATCCCCATAGCTTCTAAGCTCTTTAGATAAAGTTCTTGAGCATTGTCAGGAGATGGTTTTAAAATAACTTGGAATTGGAAGTAATGTCCAAGTCTGTTTGGGTTTTCACCATATCTAGCGTCAGTTGGACGTCTGCAAGGTTCAATCATTGCAGTATTCCAAGGTTCAGGACCTAGTGAACGCAAGAAAGTTGCAGGGTTCATTGTTGAAGCCCCTTTTTCAATATCATAAGGTTGTTGAATTATACAACCGTAATCTGACCAAAACTTTTGTAAGTTAAAAACTAATTCTTGAAAATTTAATGCCATAACATATTCCAATATTGTACTATCTACACTCGTTACTCTATCGTATTACCGACATAGTAAGATTTCAACTTTTATGTAACATTTGTTACATTTTAGAATAAGGGAATAGGGGAAAAGGAAATAAGGAAATAAGGAAATAAGTTCGTTGCGGTTCCGTCATTCTGAGCGAAGCGAAGAATCTCTTACGTTAAAAGGTCGGCCTAGTAAAGCCGACCTTTATAACTATAAAAAATCCACAATTTCTTTTAAGCAACAGCATGCAAAACTGCAAATAGTGGACTTATTGCAGCAAGACCTACTTTTTTTGCAGCTTCTGGATGTTCTTTTGCTAATGAAATTGCTCCATAAGCCGGACAAGTAACTTTAGCAACTCCTTTTGCAACTTTTTTAGCTGCTTGTGGATGTTCCATTGCTGTTTTCGCTATGCCATAACCAGGGCAAGCAATTCTTAAAACCGTATCCAAAATTGACATATCTTTTCTCCTTAATCTTTATGTTCCCCATATATATAAAAGAAATCTTGTGCTAAAAATTGTTTTTTTGACACAAGATTTCTTAATAATTGGTAATATTTTATATTATGGACAAAGACTTTCCCAATCCGGTTCGTCCGGCTCTTCCCCCGGTTCAATTATATGCTCCCCACATTCAAGCATTACTTGCAATGACAACTTTAACTGCTTTTTGTAATTTTCTCTTGCTCTTGCTAAAGTTTTTGCACAGAATGTAAAACTTGGGATTTCTTTTATTTCGATGTAATAGTAAGGATTTCCATCAAAATCCAAATCTTGACCTTCTATTAGTGTCCAGTTTAAGTTTAAGTAATAATCTAAATCTTTTTCACTCATATTAAATTAATTGTCCAATGATGAATTACTTAGCGGTTGTGTTAGCATAATTCCCTCTCCGCCAACAACATCAGCTCTTTGACCATCAATATATAAATATACAGGCAAGTTTGAATTTAATCTTGCTGTTTTAATCAATTGATATAATCTTTTGTAAAGGCTGTCTGTTCCGCCACCGTTTACAAATGCAGAGTTCAAGTTGATAACAACTTTATCCTTTTGCTCTGTAATATTTATAACCTCTGAACCAGATGGAACTTCGGTATAAACTCCACGTAATCTTTCTTCTTGTTTTGGACCTTGAATAAGAGCATTTGTAGCAAATCTTATTTTGCTGCCATCAATGTCTTTGTTATAAACACGTTTTACTGCTTTGTAAACTTCTTCGTTATGTTCATTTTTTCCGATGAAATATACATTAACATATTCTTTTGCTTTTGTTTCAGGTTGTTGAGCTTCTTCTTCCTCAATTGAGCGTTCTGAAACTTGAATATCGTCCGGTTGAACATCAGGTTTTGGCATAAGCACATTGAAAGCAATAAGTCCAACAACTATGCACATACAAAAACCGATAAATACTAATAATACTTTTTGATTCTTATTCATATAAATTCCTTAGTCCTTTGGTATAACAACAACTCCGCTTGTTACAATTTGGTTGTTTTTAATATCAACACTATCTACAGAAACTTTTGCATCTTTATTATCCAAAATCTGTACTGAAAAATCAAGTGGATTTAGATAATTCAAGATAAAATCAAGTTTTTGCAAATCCATATTCAATCCTTTTGTAATAAGTCTTGTATTTGCAAATTGAATTTTACCTTTTTTAGCTGCGAAATTTGATTCAACAGTAATTTTTTGTTCCTGTCTGACAAATGGTATTGAAATTCCGATTACATAGTAGAATTTTCCATTTCTGATTGCAACTTTTGTTGATGAAATTTTAACTCCAAAACCGTAAGCTTGACCAACTTTATTCAAATCATCAATAACTTTTTGATATTTTTCAGTTTGCATTGTTTTGTTGATGTCTTCCGGTGAAAGTGTGATGTTAAATAACATTGGAAAATCTTCCATAAATATAACATCGCCGTCAGTTTGTTTAATATAGTTAAAATCACATAGCGTTTTCATATCTAAAGAAGTTAGATAAATATCGTTAACTTTTACATTTTTACCTTTAAGAGTTAAAGATTTAAAAATACCGTTTTTCAAATCCTTTGAACTATAAGAATCTAAGTTAACTTTAACTTCTTCACCTGTTAAAGTTTTAGAGATTGCCTTTTTTAATACGGATTGAGTAATTTTTTCTGATACAAAATTTACGCCTGTAACAGCACCGGTTACAGTTCTCAATTTTGAATTCATGTTATATGGAGCAACGCATTGGTAGCTGCATTCAGCCATTGCCGATGTGTTTGCTAATAATAAAACGCCTAACAATAATATAATCTTTTTCATAACACCTCAAATACTTTTTTAACCAAAATTTGATTGTCTTTTACCATTCCTATAGCATGTATTCTACCACCATAAACCAAAATTACAATATCCGAATTTTTAAAGCCCTTATTGTATATTGGCATACCGTGGTTAACTCTTTCTTTTTCAATATCATTGAGTTTGACTTGTGGAAGAGGGAGAACATCCAACGGATTTATCATTTTATTTTCAACATCGGGCAACTCTTTAAAATCCTCTAGCGGAGTTGAATTTTCTTTGTTAAACACCCCTGCTTTTGTTCTTTCTAAAGCCGTTAAATATCCTCCACAATTTAACTTTTGCCCTATATCATAAGCAATTGAGCGGATATAGGTTCCTTTTGAGCATCCGACAAGAATTTTTGCCTCTTGTTTTTCTTCCTCAAAACTAATAAGTTCTAATTTTGAAATAAACACTTTGCGAGGTTTAATCTCAACTTCTTCGCCTTTTCTTGCATATTCATAGAGTTTTTTGCCATTTACTTTTATTGCGGAATAAATGGGTGGAAGTTGTTCAATTTCGCCCCTAAAATCATCCAGAACAGACAACAAGTCATCTTGAGTTATTTTTTTATCATAGTTTTTAACTACCGTTCCATCCAAATCGTAAGTATCAGTGTCTTTTCCAAACTGAACAGTTGCCAAGTACTCTTTGTCATCTTCTAAATATTCAATAAGTCGAGTAGATTTTCCTATACAAATAGGTAAAACACCAACTGCAAAAGGATCAAGAGTTCCGGTATGACCAATCTGTTTGATTTTTGTAACACGACGGAGTTTTGCAACAACATCAAATGACGTCATTCCTTTCGGTTTATAGATATTCAAAAATCCAAACAATTGCGGTTGTTTTTCATCTTCCATTGGTGCTATCCTTGTGAATTTTTTGTTTAGAACTTACTTGATTTCTCCACGAGAAATTTTGTTGATTAAATCAACAACACGAGAAGATTCTTCAAGCCCGTTTGTATAAACAAATCTCAATTCCGGAGTTAATCTCAATCTCAAAACTTTTCCAACATTGTATCTGATTTTTGGAGTGCTTTTTTCAATAACAGCTTTTGTTTTTTCAATTTGTTCTTCTGAACCTAAAACGCTATATATAACTTTTGCAAAAGAATTGTCGTGCGAAACTTCAACATCAACAATTGAAACAACACCTTCAAGACCTCTGATTTCTTTTCTCAAGATTTCAGAAATATCACGCATCAATTCTTTTCTAACTCTTTCGTTTCGTAATGTCATAATAATCTCCTTGTTACAAGAGATTATAACATAAAATAAATATTTTAACGACCTAGGCGGATTTCGTCAAAATCAATATAAATTCTGTATCCAAGAATTTTACAGATAAGTTTCATCTCAGAATACCTTAATGATTCACTCGCAAGTTTATGAGATAACAAACTCTGAGAATAATTTTTCCCACTCAATTCCGTCATTTGTTTTGCAAGCTCTGTGAGTGTCATACTTTTTGACGTAAGCATAATTTTGACTTCTTCACGTACATTCATACTGAAATTATACAATTGTATTGACTTGTTATGAAACATATTGTATTATCATGAATAATATTCATAAGTGTTAAATTTATTCATTATTTATTTACAAGAAGGGAGTTGAAATGAAAAAAGGATTTACACTGGCAGAAGTTTTAGTAACTCTCGGAATAATTGGTGTAGTCGCAGCAATCACAATTCCTTTATTAATAACAAATATAAAAAAGCGAGAAATTGAAACACGTTTAAAAAGCACATATTCAATTCTATCAAATGCAGTAAGAATGTCTGAAGCAGATAATGATTCTGTTGAAGGTTGGGATTTCTCTCTTGATACATTACAATTTATGCAACTTTATTTACTTCCATATTTAAAAGCCTCGTATAAAGACAAAAACACAACTTTTAGATACCCAACATTTGAGATATTTCTTTTGAATGGAACAAAAATAGTTTTCAGAGTATGGAATGAATGGGGCGGGGACTATGAAAATAAATATCCGTTTGTATCCATGCAAGTTGATATTAATGGAAATAAACGCCCTAACAAACAAGGAGTGGATATTTTTTATTTTTATTTATTTCCGTATGCAAGGAACTTGTATAACAATGGAACCGGAAATCAAGCATATAATGTTCCCAGCGGAGGGCTATATTATGACGGATACGGTGCAAGTAAAGATAAATTGATAAATAATTATTGGCGAGGTTGCAAAAATGGTGTTGACGCTGGATATTGCACAGGATTAATTGTCCGAAATGGATGGAAAATTCCACCAGATTATCCTATCAAACTTTAGTTTATTGTGGTTTATAATTTCGGAATGGCAGGACAGATATAATCATATACAACAATATTAAGGTCGGCTTGGTAAAGCCGACCTACATTTTTATATTACTTTATTCAAAATTCAATTCCATAATTTTATACTTGTCATCCCAATTGCACCAATCTTCATCATACATTCCGTTTTTAACAAAATCACAAAACGAAGAATAAGACCAATCTTTACTAGCTTTTACCAAATTATGCTTTACAGGATTGTAGTGAATATAATCTAAATGTCTATTCAAGTCTGTTTCATTTCTAATTGTATGTTCCCAAAATCTATCTTGCCATAACTTATTGTAGGTCGGCTTTACCAAGCCGACATTTTTTGTAAACGAATATTTGAATGATTTAACAATTTTTGAATAATCATCTACATTCTTAGGTTTAATTATGCAATGGATATGTGTTGGAAGAACTACATAAGCAACAAGTCTATAACGATAAATTCGCAATGTTTTATATATGAATTTTTCACTATTTCAATATTATCAATTAATATTGGACATCTATTTTGAGTAACAACTGTTATAAAGACCAAACCATTATCTAAAAATACACGTCTATAATTCATATAGCAATTATACTACAACAAATTCTTAGAATTATGTAATGTGAACTAGTGAGCCCACCCTACTTTTTCACAAATATTGTATTTATTACAAACTTTTTCTTTCAACTTCTTCTTTTGTTGAAACTTCAATAATATCGCCAACTTGGATGTCATTGAATTTGCTGAATGAAATACCGCATTCAAAACCTTGTGCAACTTCTTTAACATCGTCTTTGAAACGTTTCAACTGGTCAATTGCACCTCTAAAGATTTCTTCACCGTTTCTATAAAGAACAGCATCTTTAGAACGAACAATCTTACCTTCTGTAACGTAACATCCGGCAATTTTATTTGTCTTACCGATTGTGAATACTTGACGAACTTCCGCTTTACCAAGTTCAACTTCTTTAATTTCAGGTTCAAGAAGTGATAACAATGTTTTTTCTACATCTTCTAACAATTGATAAATGATGTCATATTTCTTGATTGTTACGCCTTCTCTTTCAGCTGAAGCTAAAGCATTACCGTCCTCTTTTACTGTAAATCCTAAAATCAAGGCATTTGAAGCTGCTGCAAGCATAACATCGGCTTCTGAAATATCACCAACACCAACGTGAATAATTTTTGTTGTAATTTCTTTAGATTCAACTTGTGCAATTGCTTGAGCAACAGCTTCTGCTGAACCATGAGTATTAGCTTTGATAATCAAATTCAATTGAGGAATATCATCATCCCCAACAGATTCACGTCTGATGTGAGCAGGAAGCATAGCTTCTAATCTCTTATCACGTTCTTTTTCTTTTCTTTCCGCAACAATTGCCTTCATTTCTTTTTCGTTTTTAACAACTTCGAAATGATCACCGGCTTGAGGAACTTCTGACAAGCCTAGAACCTCAACCGGAGTAGAAGGTTCAGCCTTTTGAATTCTTTCACCGCTATCTGATAACAATGCTCTAACTCTACCGCAAGCAGTACCTACAACGATGCAATTTCCGGCTCTCAAAGTACCATTTTGAACCAAAAGTGTTGCAACAGGACCTTTACCTTTATCTAAGTTAGCTTCGATAACAACACCGGAAGCCTCTGCTTTAGGGTTGGCTTTCAAATCTTGAACATCTGCAACAAGCAAAATATATTCAAGTAATTCATCAATACCGGTTCCTTGAAGAGCTGAAACTTTAACTGTAATTGTATCTCCACCCCATTCTTCCGGAACAAGTCCATGTTCTGTTAACTGTTGCAATACTCTATCAGGGTTTGCACCAGGTTTATCAATCTTGTTAACTGCAACAATAATTGGAATTTCAGCAGCTTTTGCGTGGTTAATAGCTTCAATTGTTTGAGGCATAATACCATCATCTGCAGCAACTACCAAAATCGCAATATCCGTAGCTTTTGCACCTCTGGCTCTCATTTCGGTAAACGCTTCGTGTCCAGGAGTATCTAAGAATACAATTTTCTTTTCATCCTTATCTCCAAGATAAACTGTGTAAGCACCGATTGACTGAGTAATACCGCCAACTTCTGATGCAACGATTTTGTGTTTTGAAGCACGAATACTATCTAACAATGTAGTTTTACCGTGGTCAACGTGTCCCATAATACTTATTACAGGAGCTCTGCGTTTAAGTAATTTTTTATCAACTTCGGTTAGAGCTTTTGCCTTTTCTTCTTTTTCCATTTCTTGTTCAATATAAGCATCAATATCTTCATCAAGAACTTCTATTTCGTATTCGGCACAAACTTTTTTGATAACATCAACATCAATAAGTTGATTAACAGTTGCCATAACGCCATTTAACATTAAAAATTTTACAATTTCGGCAGGTGTTTTTTGAATTTTATCTGATAATTCAGAAATTGTCATTGGTTGATTAACAACAATTTGTTTAACTTCTTTAACTTCCTCAACTTTTTGAATTTTCTTTTTGTGGTGTTGAGCAGCTGCTTTTTCCAGTGAAATTCTTTCTTGCTCTTCTTTTTTAGAATTGAAATCTTTTTCTTTTTTCTTTCCGTCAGATTTACGTTTTACAGGACCTTTGTTTTCGTAAATATCTTGAGGAATAATTCTTCTTTGAAGAGGTTTTTTACCTGCAAAATCTTTATTTTCTCCACCTTGAGTATTTGGTCTTTGTGGTCTATCTCCACGAGGCGGGAACTTTCTTTCACCGTTTTGAGGTTTTTCTCCTCTGGTGAATTTTCTTTCACCTGTTCTAGCCGGTCTTTCTGGTCTTTCAACTTTTTCACCAACCGGTTTTCTTGGAGCACGTCTTACAATTTCCAAACGACTTACAGGCTTAACAACTTCAACTTTTGGTCTTTCAACCTTTTCAATTTTAGGTCTTTCGACTTTTTCAACAAGCGGTTTAGACTCGGTTTCTTTTTTAGGAGCTTTTTCGGCTGTTTGTTCAACTGTTTTAGCTTTCTTTACAACAAACGCTTTTGGCTTAGTTGTCTTTTTAACACCGCCATCAGCAATGAAGGATTTTAATCTTTTTATTTGATCGAGAGTAACAGTACTTGAATGAGTTTTGTTCGTAACTCCTATTTGGGCGAACTTTTCAACAACTTCCTTGCTTGGAAGTCCAAGTTCTTTTGCTAATTCACTTATTCTAACTGTTTCGTAACTCATCTAGTAATTGTCCTTTCAATTCGTTTGGTATAGGTGCTTTCAGGTGTTTTCCTATTTTGTTTTTTTTGAAAGCTGTTTCTATACAAGCCTTATTATAGCAAAGATATACTGATCTGCCAAATGTGGTAGAATTCGGGTTGATGATGACTTTTCCGTCGTCGTTTTTGGCGGTTATTTTGATTAACTCATCTCTATTTTTTACTTGCCAACAACTAACACAACGTCTGTCAGTCATCTGTTACCTCTACTGTTCTTGTGCTAATTTTTCTAGTTTTAACTTTTGATCGTATTCGGTCAACAAGTCAATAAGTTCGTCCAAATCACCATCAATTACAGTCCAAACATTCAAGTTGTGATTCAATCTGTGGTCAGTTAATCTTCCTTGTGGGAAGTTGTATGTTCTGATACGTTCTGATCTATCTCCGGAACCAACTTGAGAACGACGTAAGTCTGTAATTTCTTTGGTTTGCTTTTGAACTTCCATATCATAAAGTTTTGCTTTAAGAATTTCTAAAGCACGTTCTTTGTTTTGCAACTGTGAACGTTCTTCTGTACAGAAAATCATAATCCCTGTAGGTTTGTGGAAAACTCTGGCTGCGGTTTCAACTTTGTTTACGTTTTGTCCGCCTGCACCACCTGATCTCGCTGTTGTAATTTCAACATCGTTCATATTCAAGTTAACTTCTACATCATCAACCTGTGGCATTACTGCAACTGTAGCTGTTGAAGTATGAACTCTGCCTTGAGATTCAGTAGCTGGAACTCTTTGAACACGGTGAACGCCTGATTCGTATTTCAATCTTGAATAGATGCTATCACCCTTCATTGAGATAATAACTTCTGAAACACCACCGGCTTCGCAATCGGTTTTACTCAAAATCTGAGTTTGCCAACCCATTTTGTCAGCATATCTCAAATACATACGCATCAAATCACCAGCGAAAATGTTTGCTTCATCACCACCGGCACCACCACGGATTTCAAGCATAATATCTTTATCATCCATTGGATCTCGAGGAAGAAGTAAAACTTTCATCTTTTCTTCAAAAACAGGGATTTTTGCTTCGTTTGTTTCTATTTCTGATTTCAAAAACTGACGCATTTCTTCATCTTTTTCTTCGTGAAGCATTTGTTTTGCGTCTTCTATAGCTTCTGTTGTTTCTTTCCATTCGTAGTAAAGATTAACAGTTTCTTCCATAGCTTTTCTTTGTTTTGACAAGTCACGGAATTTGTTATAATCCTGAATTACGGCAGGGTCTGACAACGTTTCGCCTAATTCCTTATATTTCTTCTCAATTTGAAGAATTTTATCTAACATATCTTTCATACTACAGATAATAACAAGAACATGTTTTTTTTACAAATAACGGTTAAGAAAAGTGAATAGACCAAACCTGTATTCAAAAGTTTATTTTCGTTTCTTAATTTGATTTTTCAATTCTGCAATTTCTTCGTGGAGTTCACGAGATTTGTGTTCAAGTTGGTTATAAACTTGAGAATTTATTTCCCCACCAATTAGAAGAAGAATTGATGTATAGTATAACCAAATCATTAGGATAAAAAACGCACCAATTGTACCATATACAAGGTTATAAGTACTTAAATTGTTAACATAAATTGAAAACCCCCAAGAACCAACTAACCAAAAAGTGGTAAAAAACAAAGTTCCCGGTAAAGCACTTTTTCTTTTAAAAGATTCATTCCCTCTTAAATCAGGTAAGATATAATAACTCAAAAATGCCATCAAATACAATGCCAAGAATGCAACAGGCCAACGTAAAGTCAAAATAGTAATTGCAACCCCTTTTGACATTCCAAAATGAGTTACAAGAAACATAATAATAACCTTACCAAAGATAATAATGTTAATAGTTAAAAACATTACCAAAACATTTACAAAAACCATTAAAAATGAAAGGATTCTTGTATAAATAAAGTTTCGTGTTTCTTCAACTTTATAGGCTCTGTTCAACCCTTTTAAAACAACAGCAACACCATTTGTAGAAAGAACAATTGTTGTTGTTATACCGATAATTGCAAGCAATTGTCCATGGTCAAAAATCATTGTTTCCTCTAAAACTGATTTTAAAAGATTCATCGCTTGAGTCGGCATAATATTAGACAACACATGAAGAATAGAATCCAAATATGAACGGTTTCCCATCCAGCCAAAAATCGCCATCAAGAAAAGCATAAACGGGAAAATTCCAACAACAAGCATAAATCCCATTTCTGCAGCCATCCCATAAAAATCATTTTTAATAATTGATTTTATGAGTTTTACCAGCACTCTTATTGATTTGTATTTAAGAAATTTCTTTAGCATAATTTTTTATTCTTAATCTCTTCAAGTACAAGTTTAACAGCGTGTTCAACATTTGCCTTAATTACCGCTCCTGCAGCAAGTTTATGTCCTCCGCCACCAAAAGCAGAACAAATTTGAGCAATGTCTTTTGTCTTACTCCTCATTGAAAGTTTTGAAGTTGAGGAGTTTAATTCTTTTACTACAAAGGCGATTTCAGTTGTTCTAATTGCTCTCAACTTTTCTGTCAAACCGTCTGTATAATCTTCGCCATTATAATTATATTTTTCTAAATCTTTTTTATAAACGGTTGTATATGAAATTTTATCATCATTAACAAATTTTGCTTTATTCACGCAATAGCTTTGGAATAAAACCATATCCTTTGAATTTGATTCATAGCATTTTTGATAAATTTCAGAGGCGTCAACGCCATAGGAAAGCATTGCTCCGGCATATTCCATAGTTCTTTGTGTTGTATTTGAGAACTTGAAACATCCCGTATCGGTAACAATTCCCGTATAAAGACAAACAGCCGTCTGTTTTGAAACTTTCCAATCTAAATCTTTTGCAATCCCAACCAAAACTTCTGCCGTTGCTGATGCAAATGGTTCAATATAATTATATTTTGCATAGCCGACATTTGTTTCGTGATGGTCGATATTTATTGTATCTTTTGCCTTGTTGAATAAAGTTTGAGCATCTCCGCATCTGTCAATTGCCGCAACATCAAGATTTATAACCAAATCGTATTCTCTTGAAAGGTCAAAATCTTCAATATTTTTAACTTCCTCAACATATGGCAAAAACTCATAAGTTGAAGAAATCTTTGATACAGCAACCATTTCACATTTCTTTTTGTAGTTGTCTTTTATTAAAGAATACAATCCGCACATTGAACCTAGGGTGTCGCCATCAGGATTTATATGGGATACTAATAATATATTTTTAGAGTTTTTTATGCTAATATCTAATTGTTCAATGGTCATTGCCACATCTTAGCACAAAAAATTTCGGATACCAAATATGGAAAAAATTCTATACACAAGATTCAAATATATGGATGAAATTCTTGAAGATCTGATGAAAAATGCAGCTATCCGAAAGGCAATTACTCGTGCGAATTTGTGCAAATTCTGGAGCAAAGTTGCAGGAGAAAAATTTGCACAACATTCAAGACCATATTCAATGCTTCGTGGCTCAATTATGGTTATTGCCTGTGAAACACCAACAGTTGCCCAAGAACTTATGTTACGAAAAACGCAGTTATTAGTTAAGTTTAAGCCTTATGTCGAATCTCTGAAAATGAAGTTGACTGATTTGAAATTTGATTCAAAAAAGTGGGTAGATTTACCAAAAGAGTAGAAGAATACGTCATTCTGAGAGATAATCTGGAGAATATGGAATATTATTTCAAGTTCGTCATCCTTGTATGTGTTAAGTAATTCGTTGACAAAAAAGTTTTTAAATAATA
>CALAWF010000211.1 GCA_937894665.1 uncultured bacterium
GGGGTGAGGGTTTTAATTCTTTTTTCGTCGAAATAAAAAAGAAAAAGTGAACAATTATATATTATTGAATTCGTATGAATGGAATTTATTAATTAAAATCAGCTAGATTCTTTCGGGCTAAAGCCCTCAGAATGACGAATATGTAAAATGCTTTTCAAACTCTGTCATTGCGAGCCGCACGAGCAGAGGATGTAAGGAGAGAGCCGGTATCTGTTTAATGCGAGTGCGTTTAGCGAAGCAATCCAGCTAATTTTTAATGTCGGCTTAGTAAAGCCGACCTACAAATAAAAGTGTAACTAAACACATTGGTCAGAGATTCTTCGGGTAAATTTGCCCAATAATATTACATACTCTACGGTTCACCCCTCAGAATGACGTAACCGCAAAGAACTTAGGGGCTTAGTGCCATAGTGCCTTAAAGCCTTCTGTAACGGACTTATTCCCTTATTTCCCTGTCCCTTGTCCCTCTTCGCACAGTATGACTGAATTTATATTAGTGTCCATTATATACACGTTTGAAATAATCTTCATCAGTAGAAGCAAAGAATGCACAAGTATATCCGTTATATTGAGATTCTCCGGCTGAGCAACCAGGGTTTATGCTTTGCGTACAGCAATACTTTTCCGGATTAGTGCTGAATTTTTTATCTGTTCCCGGAGCTCCTAAAGGTAATAGCCCGTCTTTTGTAACTTGGAAGACAAAAAGGTCATAACCAACTTTGTTCGGCATATAATCACGACCATTTACATCCACAACTAGCCAAATATTATGATCCGCACCATAGCCACATCCCTTACAATTTTCTATTGCTACAAGCATTCCGTTATTCAACACAAACGCACCATCATCTAACAAGTCAGATGCGGCTGTTCCGTTTGAAGATAACACGTGATAAACTTTTCCACCACTTCCAGGGCAAACATTTTTATTTGTTGATTGTTCTGAAAAACCACAATCAACTGCAACTTTGTTATAAGGTTTAAATTTTTCGTAAAAAGTTCTTGTCGGATACTTTATAGGGTCGATAGAAACATCATCTGCATCCATATCAGTAATAGCCTTAGCCATCAAAACATATGCGGTATTAAATTGAGCCTTCGCCTTTGCAGCCTTTTGTCCTGCAACAAGTTGAGGCATAACCAAAACCGCAACAACACCAATTACTGAAAGGGCTATCAATATTTCACTAAGAGTGAATGCAAATATTTTTTTCATCATAACCAAAACTATTCCTCGTTCATATTCTAACTTATTATAACATATTTTCAATTTGACCTCAAGTTTGATTTTCAATTTCACATTTACATAATCAAAAAATGTGCTATTATGTAATTGAAGTAGAATGGAGAGTAGCAATATGGATTTAATAGATTTAAGAAAAGAAAACGAGTTAGTCGATTTATTCTGCTCAATGGCAGAAGTCCCATCACCATCATTAAAAGAAGATAAGATGATTGATTGGATATGCAATTATTGCAAAGAAAACAACCTAAATTGTGAATTAGACGACTTTAAAAATATTTATATTACAATTCCAGCTACAGATTCAACAAAACAACCTATTTTATTATCTTCGCACATGGATGTTGTTGGAGATGATTCTCCGGTTATTCCATACCTTGATGGCGATTTAATCAAGGCAAAAGGTAGAACTCTTGGTGCAGATGACAAAGCAGGTGTTGCAAACGCTTTATATTTTGCAAAAGAACTTGTTAAAAGACCTGACATCAAACACGGCGGACTTGAAGTTCACTTCACCAGAGATGAAGAAAACACTATGCAAGGAATTAAGCACACTGATTTTTCAAGAATCAAATCCAAATATGCTCTTGTATTAGATAGTGATGCCCTAGGTCAATGTCTAATCTCAGGTGCAAGTTATGTACTTGTCGATTTAAAAGTTACAGCACCTAAAGGCGGACACTCAGGAAACGACATTGGAGATCCGACAAGAGAAAATGCAACAAAACTCATTGCCGATTTGGTTTCAGAAATGCCACAAGGTGTTTTTTACTCTGAAAACAATCAAGTTATAACTTCTTGCAACATTGGAGGTATCACTTCCGGAAACTTAGATGTTACAAACGTTATAAACACAGAAGGTCGTGCAACTTATTCAATCAGAAGTTCTAACAAACAAAAAGAAAACGACCTTATTGCTCTTATGCAAGAAGCAGCAAATGCTTTCAACAAGCAATATAAAGGTATTGCAACCGCAGAAATCACATTTACCGAAAAAATGCCAATGTTTGAAAAAAATGATGATGAGTTTATGCCAAACTTGTTCTCAAAAGTTGCTAAAGAAATAGGCATTGAGCCGGAAATTTCTTCATTCCACGCAGGAGCCGAAACTCACATCTACGCAAACAGAACAAACGCTAACGGCGAAAAATTTTCACCATATCTTTTAGGGCTTGCAACCGTTTGCAATATGCACTCTGCAAGAGAATACGTTGACTACAAAACAATGCTGAAAGGACAAGAATTGTTAAAAGCATTGTTCTTAGAATTCAATAAATAGGCAATGGAAATAATAAAATTAAATTTAGCAAGAAATTGTTTAAAATACATATGTAAAGCGTACGGAATAAATAAGATTTTTCTACCGTATTACACTTGCCCTGTTGTTTGGAATGCCGTTAGAGAAGAAAATTGCAAAGTAAATTTTTACCACATCGGTAAGGATTTTTTACCAACAGAAGAGTTTACAAAAGATTCGTTCATTCTCTACACAAACTACTTCGGAATAAATTCAAACAATTGCAAACTTTTAGCTAAAAAATATCCAAATCTTATTATAGATAATTCTCAAGGATTTTTCGCTGAGCCGTTGGGTTTAGCGTCATTTAATTCATTGAGAAAGTTTTTCAATGTTCAAAATGGGGCATATCTTTTCACCTCTAAAATATTAGAACAAGAATTTCAAACAGATGAAATAGAATTAACCCCGATTTCGATGCAAAAAAATTATGAAAAATTCCTAAAAAATGAATTATTTTTAGACTCTCAAAAAGATATAAAAATAATTTCCCCCAAAGTTGAACAAGAAATGGGAAATATTAATTTAGAAAAAGAAAAACGCAAAAGGATTGAGTTATTTAAGCAATACGCTCAAGTTTTTGACGAATACAACAATATTCCAACAACGTTAAAAGATGGTGAAGTTCCATACTGCTACCCTTTTTCAACAAACAATAAAAAGATAAAACAAAAACTTTGGGCAAAAAATTTAACTTTGCTTCAACTATGGAAAAACTTTCCAAAAAGTTTTATTGAAAGCGAAATTTTAAACAACACAATAGCCCTTCCGCTAGATGATGCGGAATATGCAGAAAAAATCATCTCAACCCAACTTAGTTAAAATTTAAACTTCAATAAACAAACGTCTGCCGACAATGTTTTGTTTTCCGTTGTAATAGCCTGCAAAATAACCACCTTTTACAGGTTTATTTTGAGCATAGAAACGAGATGAAAAGCTATTTCCGTTATAATTTACAAACGGATTGTTGCTATAAGGATTAGTACCAGAAGATTGACGTACAACTGGAGATGTTGAATTTACACCTGCCGGAGCTTGAAATACATTTGATAAAAAATTTACAATACCTGCCATTTAGTTAATAACCTCTCTACTTGTTGTAGTTTTAATCATGAATCTTCTTTTGTCATAATTATAACACATTAAATCCTAAAAAATTAAAATAACTTAACAAAAATCATCCGTTTTGTGTAGTATAATTTCAATATGGCTGAAATAGAAAAGAAAAATATTTTAATAATCGGACAAGGCAGTGTACCTTGTGCTTTAGCAAAAAAGTTAAAAACATACGAGCAAACAGGTGAAATCTACATAGCTCCAGGGAATGGAGTGGATGCACCATATTACACCAATGTAGATATTAGAGAAGAAGATTTGACAGGACTTTTAAAATTTGCACTGGAAAATAATATTCAATTGACAATTCCAACATCTGAAAAGGCGTTAAAATCAGACATTGTATCGTTTTTCCAATCCAACGGACAAAATATTTTTGGACCAACCAAAAATGCCTGTTCAATAGCCACAAACAATACAACCGGCAAGAAGTTTTTATATAAAATTCACGCCCAAACTTCAAAATTTGGAATATTTGATAAAATTCAGATGGCGGAAGATTTTCTAAAAAATGCAACTTATCCTATAACAATCAAATGCAAAGAATATTCTTCTATCATTGACGACAGGCTTGTTTGCCCAACAAGAAGTTTAGCATCTGAATATTTGACCAATCTATTTAACAAAAATGAAACAGATATTTTGATAGAAGAATTTACCTATGGAAACAGTTTTACGGTTTATTTTGTAACAGACGGCTATAGTGCAATCCCTTTAACCTCTTGTGCGAATTACAAATTCACTCAAGAAGGCGATGGCGGAATTTTGACAAACGGAATCGGATGTTTTGCACCTGATTATAGAGTTTCACAAGTCGCAATCCAAAGAGTGGAAAACATTGTGAAAAACACCTTGACTTCTTTAGAGCGAAAAGGAGATTCTTATATGGGAATTTTGGGCGTTGAATGCACCCAGACAGGAGAAGACAAATTCTATGTTTCTGAGTTCAAACCATTTTTGCAAGAACACGATGCCACAGCAATTTTGAACCTGTGCGAGGATAACTTGCTGGATATTTTCACAGCTTGTATCAACGGATTTTTTGCAGATGAATATGAGCAAATAAAAATGAATGATATGACCTCAATTTCTGCAATAATCCTTGCAAGACAGGGCTTTAAAGCGATTAAAGGACTAGAAAATATTGATGATATTGAAAATATTCAGTTTATAAATATCCAAAAATCCGATGAAAAATTATATACAAAAGCAAAAGGTGCAGTATTCAATCTAACCCGCACAGCAGCTACACTTTCAAGAGCGAAAAAATATTTGTATGAAGACTTGGAACAAATAACCTTTGACGGCATGAAATATCGCAAAGACATCGCTGCTGTAATTGAAGTGTAAAGATAGTTTTAAACATATTATAAAAATACTATGAATGCACAAATGAAAAAGGGATTTCTATCTTCACTTATTCTCTAAGTTTTGACTAAAAAACGGATATTTTAGTCCAAAGAGCAAAAGGCTCTACTACAAATTCCCTGTTATTTTAATTTTTCAGGGAAAATCTATGTAATATTGAAATTTTGCAAACCTAAGTTTCAGTCTTTTCAATGCTCTTACCAAAATTCCCTGCATTTAAAAATGCAGGGAATTTATTATAAATTAGTTGGTTTATCAAGAGATAATTATGATTTTTTTGATTCCTCTTTATCAAGTTCTCGGTACATTTCATTTAAATCATTCAAAAACCGATTTCTAAGTTCTCTTTCATGTTCAGAGTCAATTTCAGGCTCTCTTTCTTCTAATTGTTTTCTGGATAATAACAAATCTTTTTGACTTAAAAATTCCATTAACAACTTTCTTGAATGTTTATCACTTTTCAATGCATCTTGTATTAGTTGTTTAGCTAGAACTTGAAACAAATATACATTTTCTTGTTTCCCATGCTCATTTGTAATTATATGTTTATTTGTCAGTTCTAGAGTTAGGGCTTCATTTATAGATTTTGGAATCGTTTTCTTTTTACGTCCTTTG
Source organism: uncultured bacterium (assembly GCA_937894665.1). Taxonomy (GTDB): domain Bacteria; phylum Cyanobacteriota; class Vampirovibrionia; order Gastranaerophilales; family Gastranaerophilaceae; genus Zag111. The sequence continues at coordinate 5,640 of CALAWF010000211.1, forward strand.
GGATTTCCAGATTGTCCTTTTTGAAATCTTGTAGATTTAAGTGGTTTACAATATCCAACTTCGTAATTTTGTGACATTACTTGTTTTAATTTTTCAATTTTATTCTCATTAGCCATTTACTTGCTCCTCCATATTTTTTACTAGTGTAGCTTTTTTACCTGTTTCTTGTTCCCATCTCCACAAAATTATGTCGCAGTAATGAGGGCTTATTTCAATAACTCTTGCTCTCCGTTTGCACCTAGTTGCGGCAATAAGAGTTGAACCACTTCCACCAAAACAGTCGAGAACAATATCATTAACACTAGACGTATCAAGCAAAATATCGTACAAAAGTGATACTGGTTTTACTGTCGGATGAAGTTTTAACAACTCCAATGTTTCAGGCGTATTTGCCCTTACCCCTGGATATGACCACACATTGCATCTATTTCGCCCATGTTTACCTAATTCAATGTTATTTATATGAGGTTGAGTACCATGTTTAAATAAACAGACCATTTCATGTGAACTTCTGTAAAGACTTCCCATTCCACCGCCATTTGACTTTACCCATACACAAATATTTTTTAACTCGTTATAAAGGCTTTGTCCAACATTTAAAAAAGTTTTCAAATGCCGCCAATCAATGAAATGGTAATGAAGAGAGCCATCAATCGAATTTTTAATACAATTTTGCATATATGGGGTTACAAAATTCTTTTCAAATTCTTCATCTGTCATTTCTCCTGATGCCATATCAAATTCCGGGTGTTTGGTTCTCCCAAGTCCGCATACGTGTCCTGAAATTTTGACATTGTAAGGAGGATCCGTAACTACAATATTTGCTAATTCACCCTGCATAAGGATTTTGTAAGAGGTTTCTTCTAACGAGTTTCCACAATAAAGGAAATTATCTCCAAGACGCCACAGATCGCCTT
>CALAWF010000212.1 GCA_937894665.1 uncultured bacterium
ACAAACTTGATATTGCAAAAGCTCAAGGTGTTGAAACTTCATTATTAAATGATTTTCCAATCGAGAAAAAATACGATGTTGTTGTAGAAGCTACAGGTTCTATTTCCGGATTTGAAACAGCTTTGGCACTAACAAAACCACGTGGAGTTTTAGTTTTGAAAAGTACAGTTGCAGCGTCAAAAGAATTCAACCTAGCCCCAATTGTTATTGATGAAATTACGGTTCTAGGTTCTCGTTGCGGTCAATTCCCAGCAGCATTGAGAATGCTTAAATCAGAAAGAATTGATTTCTCTCCACTAATCTCAGCAACATATTCAATCGATGATGCACTAGAAGGTTTTGAAAAGAACAAAGAAAAAGATACCCTAAAAGTTCTTTTAGAATTTTAATATAAAGATTCAAATTAATTAAACGAATCGCCTTGCAAATTGCAGGGCGATTTTTCTACTCTTTTTTATTTTCAATTTTAAAAAGAGCGGTAATACTACTACCGCTCTTTTAAACTTATTAACTCTGAATAATAGCCAAAACAAACTACCAGCTTGCTTTTGTAACACCAGGTAACAATCCTTGGTGAGCCATTTTTCTTAAACAAATTCTGCACAAACCGAAATCTCTATGAAAACCGTGAGGTCTGCCACAGATACTGCATCTGTTGTGTAGTCTTACTGTTGGGTATTTTCCGGCAGCAGCAAGTTTTTCTCGTCTAAGTTCTTTGTTAATCATCGCTTTCTTAGCCATGAATTTCTCCTATCTTGTACTTATTGTTTGTGACTACCTTTGAATGGCATTCCGAGAAGTCTTAACAATTCTCTTGCCTCTTCATCTGTTTCAGCAGTTGTGATAACTGAAACGTTCATACCCTTAACTAAATCTACTTCTTCATAAGTGATTTCAGGGAACAATGCTTGTTCTTTCAAGCCTAATGTATAGTTTCCTCTTCCATCAAAACTTTTTGGGCTGATACCACGGAAGTCTCTGATTCTTGGAAGAACTACGCAAATTAATTTTTGCAAGAAATCATACATTCTTTCGCCACGCAATGTTGCCATTGCTCCAACCGGCATTCCTTCTCTCAATTTGTATGAAGCGATTGATTTTTTAGCTTTTGTAACTACTGCATGTTGTCCAGCAATTTTTGTTAATTGAGCTTCAATTGCTTCTGCAATTTTTGAGTTGTGTGAAGCTTCACCTACACCCATGTTCAAAACGATTTTTACTAATTTTGGAACTTGGTGATCGTTTTTGTAGCCAAACTTTTCTTTCAAAGCTGGAACTACATCTTCAGTGTATTTTGTTTTTAAGTTTTTTGTTACTGTCATTTTTCTATTCCTTTACTATTGGTATTAATGTCGCAACAAGTTGCACATTAAGCATCTAGTTGTTCACCGCATTTTTTACAAACACGAACTTTTTTGCCATCGATAACTTTCATTTCTACTCTTGTAGCTTTTTCGCAAGCTGGACAAACAATCATTACATTTGAAGAATCCAATGGAGCTTCTAATTTAATAAGTCCGCCTTGAATACCTGCAGCTGGTTGAGGTTTTTGAGCCTTAGTAACCATGTTAGCACCTTCAACAACTACTTTGCCTTTTACGGTGTCAACTTTTTTTACGTTACCGATTTTTCCTTTGTCTTTACCTGCAATAACTACGACTCTGTCGCTAGTTTTTACATGCAAGTTTTTTTTATCTTTGTTAGTCATTTTTTTCTCCTGGTTATTAACTTTCATGGACTGACCTTATCGGCCTATTACATGTTCCACCCTCAAAAGTTTTCACTTAATCGGGGTAATCTACTTCTAAACTCACTTACATTCATTAAGAACTAGATTACTTCCGGTGCAAGAGAAACGATCTTCATATAACCTTTGTCTCTTAATTCACGAGCAACTGGTCCGAAAACACGTGTACCTCTTGGGTTGCCGTCTTTATTGATAATAACCGCTGCGTTTTCATCAAATCTGATTACTGAACCATCGTTACGTTTGATGTCTGCTTTAGTTCTTACAATAACTGCACGTACAACTTCACCTTTTTTCACAGCCATATTAGGAGTCGCATCTTTTACAGAAGCAGTGATTTCATCACCTACTGCTGCAAATTTTTTATTTGAGCTTCCCATAACACGGATACATAACAATTGTTTTGCACCTGTATTATCTGCTACTTCTAGTCTTGTTTCTTGTTGTATCATTTTTCTTTCCTTTTAGTATTTTAATCTACTACGCTAGCCTCTCATTACTCTTTGGTAATGCTGCTTTCTATCTTTGAAATCCCGAAAAGGGTTCGGGCAAAGATAGCCCGTGTAACCACAAACTATCTTGCTTTTTCAACTACTTCTGCTACTGCCCAGCGTTTATCTTTTGACATTGGTTTTGCTTCAACAATTCTAACAATGTCGCCGATGTTGCAAACGTTTTCAGCATCATGTGCTTTGTAGTGTTTATTAGATTCCATAATTTTTTTGTATCTTGGATGTGGTTCATAATCAGCAACTTGAACAACAACTGTTTTGTCCATTTTATTACTAATTACCATTCCTTGTTTTTCTTTTTTAGGCATTTTGTACCCCTTTTTCTGTTATTATTGTTTTTGCTTGAGCGATAAGTTTTTTAGTTTTAGAAATACTTGCTGTATTTTCTAACTTATGAGTAGATAATTGCAATCTTGATTCTAATAATTGTTTTTTCCAATCAACAATCGCTGTTTGCAATTCTTCTACTGATTTTTCACGCATTTCACTTAATTTCATTATTTATTTTCCTTTATCTTGATCCTTACCTTATACCGACCTGTCGAATTTTCGACTTTTTGTTAAGGAAGAAACTTATTTTGCCTGTTCTCTTGGTTGTTCAACAATCTTAACTTTGATAGGAAGTTTTTGAGCAGCTAATTCTAATGCATTAACTGCAACACTTCTATCGAAGTAATCAAGTTCAAATAGAATTCTATTTGGTTTAACAACTGCTACCCAGTATTCTACGTTACCTTTACCAGAACCCATACGAGTTTCAGCAGGTTTTGCAGTAATTGGTTTATCTGGGAATATTTTAATCCAAACGTTACCGCCACGTTTGATTTCACGAGTCATTGCACGACGTGCAGCCTCGATTTGACGGCTGGTAATCCAACCTGGCTCTAATGCTTGAAGAGCGTATTGACCGAATTCAAGTTTTGTACCTCTAGTTTCAGTACCTTTCATTCTGCCTTTCATCATTTTGCGGTATTTAGTCTTTTTAGGCTGTAACATTATATTTTGCTCCTATTATATTTTATACCTTACTTTGCATCTGATGTTGTTTCAACATTTCTGCTACGTCTTGGGCGTCTTGAACCCTTTTCAGAGTCTTTGCCACTTTTTAATTTAACGTTTTTGTCTGCTTTTTCGCCTGGCATTAAGTTGCCTTTGAAAATCCAAACTTTAACGCCGATTTTACCCATAATTGTATCAGCTTCTGCAAAACCGAAATCAACGTCTGCTCTTAATGTTTGAAGAGGAATTCTTCCTTCTTTAGCCCATTCAGAACGAGCGATTTCAGCACCACCTAAACGACCTGATACCATAACTTTGATACCTTG
>CALAWF010000213.1 GCA_937894665.1 uncultured bacterium
AAAAGCATCACTCCCTCGTTTAAAAGAGCGACAAAGCAAATCCCCGATAAAAAGCGAAAAAATTCCGGCAGTAAAAAACGGTAAGATTGAACCCCATTCGCAATAATATATTGCAACAGCGATAGGAATAAAGGTTACTAAACCAATATCCATTAACATTAAACCTACTGAATTTGAAATATAGTTTAATCTCATAACTTCCTACGCTACCTTGAAATAAGACTTAATCTGCTGTGCGGTATCCGCTTTTGTAAAGATAATCAAAATATCATGATTCCTGATTTGAGTATCACCCTTTGGAATAATAACCTGATTGCGACGCTGAACAACCCCAATAATTGCAGGAGCCGGAAATCTCAAATCCATAATCTTTTTATCATTAAATTCATCCTTAACAAGGATTTCCAAAACTTCCGCCTGACCTTGTTCAACTGTAGCCAAAATATCTACATCATTTTCATCCAAGTCATTACGAACTTCATTGATTGCAGAAGTTTTAGGAGATACCGCAATATCTATACCAACTTTTTCAAACAATGGAACATTCAAAACTTTTGAAACTCTTGAGATAACCCTCTTTACACCTAACTGCTTCACAAGAAGAGAACATAAAAGATTTTTTTCATCGTTATTTGTAACAGAAATTACAACATCACAAGAACCAATCTCTTCCTCATCAAGAATTTTCAAATTTGTTCCATCTCCATTAATAACCAAAGTTTTATGCAATTCTTGAGCAAGAAATTCGCATCGGTCATAGTCTTTTTCGATAATCTTTGTTTTTATTCTCATATCTTCAAGACTTTTAGCCAGCATATAACCAACATTTCCGCCACCAATCACTGCAACAGACTTAACCTGTTCTTTTTCGTGGAAAAATGTACCCGCCAAAATATCCAACGAATGAGATGTCCCCATAAAAATAAGTTTGTCATTTTCATTGATTTCGGTTAAACCATTTGGAATAAATAACAAATCATCTCTTTTTATACCAACAATAATGGTATCCCTTGTAAAACCGCAATCCTTAACCATTTTACCAACGATTGAAGACATTGGACGAACTTTATATTCCAATAATCTGGCTCTACCATCAGCAAAGTTCTCAACATCTAGAGCATGTGCAACAGTAACAATGCGGAACAATTCTTGAGTTAATAGAGCTTCCGGCCAAATAACATAATCGATAAAGAAATCCCCAAGATAATCATTTGATTTATCCAGTTCCATTGTATTTTGGTATTCAGCTTTAGAAACAAAACAAATTGTCCTAATTCCGCTAATCTTTTTAGCAGAAAGACAAGCCACAATATTTGCTTCATCTAACGCTGTACAAGCAATAAAAACATCTGAATTGATAATATCTGCAGCTTTTAAAACATTTATATCAGTAGCATTACCTTGCACAAAACTTATATCAAGTTTGTCAAACTCTTCCGTACGGTTTTCTTCTTTATCAATAACCGTAATATCATGATCTTCAAAAAATTCTGTCGCAAGCAAACATCCTACTTCTGTTGCACCATAAATTACAATCTTCATATCGTTTTACCCTAATATTCCCAATGCACTAAACAAGAATAATGCACCATATACAACAGCATTTCTTAAAAAGATAAGAACAATCGTCGCCACAATTGGAGATAAATCAAATGGTCCTAATGGCGGAATGATTTTTCTAAACAAATCCAAATACAAATCGACAGATGAACTCAATGCTTTTAAAAACGGATTATTCCAATTTAAACCTGGAAACCAAGTCAAAAAGCATCTGATGAATATCATCATTAAATATATATAAAAGCAATTTGCTATTGCGATAACAATTTTAATCGCCATCTTTTTTATCCTCTTCTTTGTTTTGTTGTTCTTTCATCTTTTCAAAAAATTCTTCTGGAGACATTACGACAATCTTTGGCTCTTTCGGCGCAAAATATTTTGCATAAATTTTATCTAACCCAAGTAAAACAAATCCACAAACAAGCATCACCATTGCAGGCGAAATTGACAAACCCAGAATCGGAGGAATTAAATAAAACCCTGCGGACTTGAATATAAAGCTGAATAAAGGGTAATCCGGATTTATATTAGGAACCCAAGACAACATACATGCCCCAAGTACATAATACATATACAGCATTACAAGCCTATACAAAAACTTTATAAAATTTGCCATAACAAGCCTCTTAGATGTCCATTTTTGTAGAATTTGCACATTCACAGTTATTAGCATCAGCCGGAATATTTTCAATCATTGTGAATAATAATGATTTCAAATTAGCAACATTATTGTTAAATACTTGCATTACAGCTTCGTGAGAAACCGGAGGAACATCCCCAACTAAACCGGCATCATAATCTGTAATTAATGAAATATTTAATGGACACATATTCAATTCTTTAACCAAATATGCTTCAGGGAACGCAGTCATATTGATAACTTCCCAACCTTGACGAGTAAAGAATGCTGATTCAGCCTTTGTAGAAAATCTAGGTCCATTGATTACAACAACAGTACCATGGTCATGAATTGTAATACCTAAATCTTTACCAGTTTTAATAGCTAATTCTCTTAACTCAGGACAGTATGGATCTGCTGGAGATGGGTGTTGAACAACAGGTCCTTCATAGAATGTTGTTTTTCTTCCATCCGTCCAATCAACAAATTGATCACAAATTACGAAATCTCCAGGCTTAACTTCTTTTTGTAAACTACCTGCAGCACATGGAGAAATAACTCTTTTACAACCCAAATGTTTCATAGCCCAAACATTAGCTCTAAAGTTAACTAAATGAGGCGGAATTGAATGATTTCTACCATGACGAGGCATAAAAGCTACTGAATGATTACCGATTTTTCCGATAAAAACACTATCACTTGTTTCGCCATACGGAGTTTCAACTTTTACTTCTTCAATATCTTGTAAAAAGCTATAAAAGCCTGAACCACCAAATACACCAATATCAGCCTTATTTAAAATTTCCATATATACACCTTTCCCTTATCATTACTTTAAATATTAAACAATATAGAAATATTATAATATAAATAATAAATTTTCAAACTATATAGAAATCTTCACATAGACTTAACCGAAATGGATAAGAAAAATTTCTCTAATTGGAGAATATGAAAACCAAAAAGATTTGCGTTTAATATAATTAATCTTTTTCATACTTCCAGCTATTCTTAATTCTAAGAGCCAATTACTGGCTCTTTTTTTTGTTCAAAACTTTTTAATTTTTATACTTAACAAAATCAAAAAAATATGATAGAATGCAAACGAAGTAGAATGTTTTTAAATAAAAAAATTAAAACCAACTAAGGAATTTTATGAAAAATAAAATTATAGCAACAGCATTAGCAATGTTATTATCTGCACAAATCGCACTTGCAGCACCATTCAATGCAAATGCCAAAACAAAAAGAATTCCGGCAGGAACAAAATTATCTTTGCAAATGTTAACACCAATAAACACAGGATATAACACAAAAGGTACAAGTTTTACTGCAATGCTTATGACAGACCAAAAAGCATCTGATGATGTAATTTTACCAATGGGGTCCATTATCCGTGGAAACATCAAAGAAATTACTCCGGCTAAAAGAATGTCAAAAGGTGCAATCTTGTATCTTGACTTTGACCATGTAGTTACTCCAAACGGAAGACAAGTTCCTCTATCACTATCACTTGTAGGAAGAGCTGACATGACAAATGATGGCGGAATTACAACAACTAAAGGATACGCAGATGCGTGGAAACAAACTTGCAAAAAATCCGGTCAAATTACAACAAAATCTATCAACTGGGGTAAAAATGTAACTGATACCGGCTGGCAATATGTAATCGTTCCTGTTACAGCTTTTGGCGGAGCTTTTGGAACAGCAGGATATTTTGTATATGACAGTATTGCAGATTTAATCAGAACAGGTAAAGAGGTTCAAATCAATTCAAATGAAGTTTTGAATGTTATCCTTGTTGAACCGATAGATGTTCCTGTAATCTAATAATAAAGTTTAATTATGTCAAAACTTGATAAAATAGAAGAATTACAAGGATTAATAAAAGAGGATTCATCCAATTTCCAAGCAAGACGGGAACTAGCCGTCTTGCTTATGGATTGTGGATTTAATGAAGAAGCTCTGCAACATTTACTCTACCTATCAAAAATGTTTAGCTTTGACGATGGGATATTTTACAACCTAGGAATTGTTTACGAAAAAATGAAACAATTCACCAAAGCAAAAGAAGCCTACGAAAAGGCAATAGAAATAGAACCAGATTCAATTGATGCAATATACAACTTAGGACTGGTTTATACAGAATTAAAAGAATACGACAAAGCGATAAATTGTTTTCAACAGGTAATCCAAGCAGACAATATGGATTCAAATTCTTATTTTAATCTTGGATTAGTTTATTTCAAACAAAAGGATTATATTAACGCAATTGAATATTTCCAGAAAACAATAGATATTAATGATGAAGATATTTATGCACATTTTTATATAGGAAATATTTATAAGGAATTAGGGGACAAAAACTCTGCCAAAGATCAATTTGAAAAAGTTATCTCACTTTCCCCTGATTACAGCTGGGCATATTACAATATTGCCGTTATTGATTATGAAGAAGGGAATATTGAAGAGGCAGAAGAAAATTTAAAGAAAACAATTGACCTAAACAAAATGGACGAAGAGGCATACAAAATCCTCATAAAAATTCTACTCAAAAATGAAGAATACGAAGAAGCTAACGAATACGCAAAAATGAGATTGGAATACTGTTCAGAAACAGGAGATGCTGATTATTTATTAGCCCAAACCTACAAATCTATGGGAATGATTGATGATTACGAAACCGCACTCCAAAATGCAATAAAAAACTATTCAACTCTTTCCATCCCAACAGAAAAAGTTAAAACAGAATTACATAATATCAAAAACGAACAGTCATAATATTTTTGTGCTAAGATTAACTCATAAAACATATTATGAGAGGTAAAAGATTATGAAAATGTCAAAATTATTTGTGCAAACAATGAGAGAATTTCCATCTGATGCTGAAGTTGTTTCTCACAAAATGCTTGCACGTGCAGGATATATCAAAAAACTTACATCAGGAGTTTATAACTATATGCCTTTGATGTGGAGAGTTTTGAAAAAAGTTGAAAACATCATTAGAGATGAAATGGATAAAGCCGGAGCTCAAGAACTTTTGATGCCATTTGTTCAACCAAAAGAACTTTGGATTGAATCAGGCAGATGGGAAGCATACGGCAAAGAACTTATGAGATTGAAAGATAGACACAATAGAGAAATGTGTCTTGGACCAACTCACGAAGAAATTATTACAGCTTTAGCTCGTGATGTATTAAAATCATACAAACAATTACCTACAAATTTATACCAAATCCAATCAAAATTCAGAGATGAAGTTAGACCTCGTTTCGGGCTTTTGAGAGGAAGAGAGTTCATTATGAAAGATGCTTATAGCTTCGGAACTTCTCAAGAAGAACTGGAAAAAGAATATGAAAATATGTCTCAAGCATACAAAAACATCTTCAACAGATGCGGACTTGATACAAAAATGGTTCAATCTGATTCCGGTGCAATCGGCGGAAGCGTTTCTCACGAATTTATGGTAATCACAGATACAGATGCGGGCGAAAACGATGTATTCTACTGTGATGATTGCGATTACTCCGCAAATTCAAACCACGCAATCTCAAAACTTCCTAGTGCAGTAGTTGATGGAAAAGAATATTTTTCAAAATGTGAAATTATCGATACCCCAAACACTCACTCAATCGAAGAATTATCAGCATTCTTAAAAATTCCTTCAACATTAATTTTGAAATCACTTGTTTATATTGTTGATAAAAAACCTGTTATGGCACTAATTAGAGCGGATAAAACAGTTGAAGAAACAAAACTTATGAATGCCGTTGGGGGGATGGATATAAGAATTGCAACATCTGCTGAAATTCAAGAAGTTATGGAACAACACGGATTTGATGCAATTCCTGGATTTATCGGTCCAAAAGGAATGAGCGACTTAACAATCATTGCAGATGAAACAGTTAAAGAAATGAAGAATTTCGTTGTAGGCATTAACAAAACTGATGTTCACCAAGTTGGTGCAAACTTGAATGACCTTGGACTAGACGAAATCAAATATGCAGATATTAGACTTGTTGAAGCAGGCGAACTTTGTCCTCAATGCGGTAAACCGCTAAAAGTTACAAGAGGTATTGAAGTTGGTAATATCTTCCAATTAGGTACAAAATATTCTAAACCAATGAATGCAACATACTTAGATACTGATGGAAAAGCTAAACCATACATTATGGGTTGTTACGGAATTGGGGTTACTAGAACTGCTGCTGCTGCTGTTGAAGCTCACCACGATGACTGGGGTATCAAATATACCATGTAATAATTGTTCCGGTAAGTACTAAAGACGAAACTCAAATGTCTGTAGCGACAAAACTTTATGAAGAATTGCTCGCAAATGGTGTTGAAGCTGTTCTTGACGATAGAGATGAAAGACCAGGGGTTAAATTCAAAGATGCGGACCTTATCGGCTTCCCATTCAGAATAACTGTTGGAAAAACAATTGCAGAAGGCAATGTTGAGTTTGTTACTCGTACAACCGGAGAAAAAGTTCCAATGAAACCCGAAGAAGCATCTGCAAAAGTTATTGAAGCAGTGAAAAATATTAAATAATTTTCATAAATAAAGCAAACAAAAAAGACCTAACATAAAAAGTTAGGTCTTTTTTTTAATTCATTTGGTCATAAACTCTGCGAACTTCTTTTATATCTTGCCACATCCACCACTTTGGAGAACCTTTTGCCCTTGAATCATTTCTCAAAAGATAAGACGGATGGAAAATCGGCATCATTTTAGAAAAATTAGGACCTTCAAACCATTTTCCTCGAAGTTTTGTAATTCCGAGTTTTGTATCTATAAAAGAATTTACTGCTACTCGACCGCATAACAAAATTATTCTAGGTTTTAAAATCTCCACTTGAGCATCTAAATACTCCTTGCAAGCAAGTTTCTCATCCGGTAAAGGATCTCTATTTTCAGGCGGACGACATTTCAAAGTATTACATATATAAATATCTTTTTGCCGAGAAAAACCAACACAACCAAGAATTTGGTCTAGCAATTTTCCTGCTCGCCCAACAAACGGTTCACCTTGTTGATCTTCATAATACCCAGGAGCTTCGCCAATCAGCATTAACTTTGAATTTGGAACCCCGGCAGAAAAAACAGACTTTGTACGAGTTTTACAAAGAGAGCATTTTTCGCAATGCAAACACTTTTGTCTTACTTCTTCCAGTTGTTCATCAAATTCCGTTGCCATAGATATTACCTCTCATTACTCCGGCATCAATACAGAAATTACAGCATTATTTAAAAACAAATACTTTTTAATCGCATTTTCTAAATCAACTACAGTAATACTATCTAAGTCTGCTAAATAATCTTCAATAAGTTTTAAATCATCGCAAACAGTTACATAATAGCCAATTGTTTCGCCAATTTCAGAAACAGTTTCCGCCGCATAAGCAAAACGAGATTTTGTTCTTTTTTTAGCTTTTGCCAGCTCCTCTTCCGTAATTCTATTAGCCAAAAGATTTGCCAATTCTTGTTTAACTAACTCAAGAGCCTTTTCTTTATACTCAGGTTTAAAGTTTGCTTGAATAAAGAAATTGTTTCCATCTTTAAATTGATAATGCTCAGAACCTATCATATTGAAAATTTGCTCAGGAAGTTTCTCAATCAAGTTTTGCTGCAAACGAGAACTTGAGCCATCCCCAAAGATAATACTAATCAAATCTAAACAAATAGAATCCTTAAGCTCTGCAGCTCTTGGACCAAGCCACCCAAACATCATATATCCGGTTTGAACATTTGATTTTGTTTCAATATATTTTGTTTCTGCTACAGGAGTATCAATTTTATTAACTCTATTTTCGTGTTCAACACGATTAGGGAAATTAAACTTTTCGCAGAGAGTATTTAATACAGCTTCGTGATTAAAATCACCAACAACAATAGTTGTTACATTTTTCGGAGTATAGAATTTTCTATAATAATTATCAATATCTTCTCTTGTTAAACGAGAAATAATTTCAGGAGTTCCGATTACATCACGTTTGTATGGATGAGAAGTATATAAATTCTTATTGCAGATATTATAAACCTTTGTCCATGGTTGATCTTTACGCATTCTAATTTCTTCTATTACAACATGGCGTTCTCTTTTATCAGTTACGGTATTGTCATTTATATCAAACGGAGCTCCCAACTCTTCAGCCGGAAAAACAGGATCCATCATCATATCAGAATGCAAATCGATTGCCAATTCAAAATCTTTATTATCAATTCCTTTTGGAAGGGTTACGTAGAAAAATGTATAATCTTTCCAAGTAGCAGCGTTAACAATAGCACCTTTTGATTCTAACATTCGGTCAAATTCGCCAACTTTATGAGCGTGAGTACCTTTAAACATCAAATGTTCTAGGAAGTGGGAAATACCATTGTTATCATCATCTTCATTTATTGAACCGGTTTTAACCCAAGATGAAACATTAACCATTTCACCTTCTTTGTGAGCTAAAATAATTTTATGTCCATTATCACGTTCATAAATTTCTACTTCCTTAGTTAAAAACGGATATTTGACCAATGTTTTATTCATATAAAATTCCCTTTCCTATAATGAACTTATTATAACATAACATTCAACTACAGGCAAAAAATAAGAAAAAAGACCAATATTTTACAAAAATCAACAATGCGACAATTTGTTTAGAAAGATGCAACTGTATGTTTAAAGTGTTGTAAAAGACCAATAGAAACAGCCAAGAATAACCTAATTTCGGGTTATTTATAAAATCACAAAATATTTAAACACAAGTCAACAAATTACATATTAGCCATGCGGGCAATTTATTTATAATCCTGATTAACATAACCTTAAAAAGGTAAGGTTGATTGCAACATTTTAAACAAATTGTTGCATTTGAGATTAAGGAAATTTGACTGGGAATGAAAAATAAGCCAATTAAGAGTAGGGATATTATAGAAAAAATCAAGCAAAAATATCTTGAGAATAATAATCAAAGAGATTTGCTTATATTTTTGATTTCAATAAATACAGGAGCAAAACTGGTTGAATTGCTAAAACTAAAAGTTGCGGATGTAAAATATGGAGAACCTCAAATTTTTAAAGACAATAAAAAATGCCACTTTAATCAAGAAATCCGAAACCTTATAAAGCAAGTAGTAAAAAATAGAGCAGACGAAGAACCACTATTCAAAACCGTAAACGGGAAATTTTTAGATAGAATCCAAGTCTATAGAAATTTCAAAGAAATATGCCAAGAACTCGGATTAGAAGAATATTCTGCAACATCATGGCGAAAAACATTTGGTTATCACTATTACAAACAATATGGAGATTTA
>CALAWF010000214.1 GCA_937894665.1 uncultured bacterium
AATTTATATCATATCCAATAGGATTTCCGCATTTTGCCATATCATAAGCAATTGCATTTCTTGCCATACCATTGCCAATATTATTAAACAATCCGTATGTAGCTATGCCGGCATCAACTCCTTGTTTCCGTTGTTCCAAGAATGTTACTCCCGAACTCAAGAAGCAATTAATGTTGCTCAATATGTTCATTGTGCTTGCAAAGCTCATAAAATCCTCTCTGGTTAGTACTCTTATTTATATAAAGTTTTTTGTTTTCAAATAATTGCTAAATTTTTCTCATTTGTAACGATATATTAAGTATATACTTTTTAAATAAGCAATTAGTTTAATTATTTTTTGTACATTTTGGCGATTATATTTTGGGATAATCTTAGTAAAATTTCAATATACAGATTTGTAGGGAGTAAAATAGTATGTTTATTGGTAATAGTTGTAATGATTGCAGCAGGTACAATCGTTTGGAAATGAAAAATGTTGACCAGAATATACTTGCGTGGCTAGAAGATGTTATAGAAGAAAATAACAGCCGTATTGAACGCAAGGAATGGAAAAGTAAGTATAACAGTTATGTTGTTTATGATTACGAACCGTTTTGCACCGAGGGGTTTGAAATAAATCTGGTTATTTCCTCTCGTGATAGTTCGTATTTGAATTTCATTAAATATTTGTATGATGAAAAAATCAGTACGATTGAATATTTGAATAATTGTATAATGATATGATAGCAAAAACGGAAGAGCGTTTGGCTCTTCCGTTGATGTGGTTAAAATCTTTTTATATATTAACCTTCCTGATTTTCAGAGGAAAGTTTTTGAAAACATTCTTTACAAAATACTTCTCTTCCCGGAACCGGTTTGAAAGGAACTTGAGTTTGAGCTCCACATTTTGAACAAACAGCATCATACATTCTTCTGTTTTTTCTGTTGTTTTTTCTGCGAGCTGATCTGCATTCCGGACATCTTTTTGGTTTGTTAACGAGACCTTTTTCTGCATAAAATTCTTGTTCGCCGGCTGTAAAGACAAATTCTTTTCCGCAGTCTTCACATACTAATTTTTCATCTTCGTACATTGTTTTTCTCCTGATTGTGTACTTTTGGCTATATCTAACTTACAACCATCACTTTATTGTACACTATTTTCAGATTTTTGCAAGTGTTTATAAGATTTTATTAGCCCATTGGAGGAGGTTGGATGTATAACGGTTTAAGTTCTTGCCATTTTGCAGATGAACTTTTTAGCTTTTCATATGCAAGTTTTGCCAAAATATCGCCAAGCGGATATTCTCCTTGTTGGTAAGATGTTCCACCAAGTTCTTTTTGCATTTTGTCATCCGTAATTAAATAATAATCTTCTTTTTCTAATTGTTTTTTTATTTCATCTAATTGAATTGCACCCTTAACTTCACCATCAAAGTAAAGATAGGCACTGTTTTTTCTGGCATCAAGTGCAACCATTGTCGGTTTATCAGTTGGATTTATTTTTGATAAAATTTCAAGAGATGAAATTCCGACAGCCGGCAAATTTAACTGTTGTGCAATCATTCTTGCTACAGTTGTGCAAGCTCTAATACCGGTGAAACTCCCAGGTCCGACATTTGTCCCGATTGCTTGTATATCTTTAGGAGTTAAATTGTTTTTTTTCAGTATTTCTTTGATTGTAGAAATTAAAAATGCTGAATGGTATTTGTTATCTTTATTTGTTACAACTTCAGAGGATAAAATTTTGTCATCTTCTGAGAGAGTAACGTACATTTTGTCTAAACATGTGTCAAAAACTAAAATTTTCACTTTTCTAATCCTTCAATAATTTCAATACAATCTTTGCCGTAACCTGTAAATGTATATTTTCTATCGTCGTTGTCTTCATAGGTTACGTTTATTTTTAAGTGGTTGAATGGGAATTCATTCTGCGAAAATTCTGCCCATTCTACAAAGGTAAGTTGCTTGCCTTCAGAATATTCACGAAGTTCGTCCATGATTGTTTTTACGCCTTCGTTTTCTAGTCTGTACAAATCAAAATGATACATTGGAAGTTTTCCGCCGTGGTATTCGTTTAGAATTACGAATGTTGGACTTGTTACCTTTTCTTCTATTCCGATTTCTTTAGCAACTTCTTTTACGAATGCGGTTTTGCCTGCTCCGATTTCTCCGTATAAATTAACAAAACATCCTTTATCTTCGACAAGTTTTGCGAATTTTTTTGCTAATTCTTTTGTATCTTCTAAATTTTTACATATTTTTTCGTATGTTTTAGTCATTGTTTACTACAACCTTATTCCTTCCGGTATTTTTAGCCTGATAAAGTGCTTTATCTGCTTTTTTCAATAAATCTTCGTCATTATCTCCAGTTTGCATTTCGTATATGCCAAGACTTAATGTAACTTGTATTTCTTTAGTTTCACTATCTGGATTTACTTTTGAAATATCAATAACTTTGTTTTCAATTGTTTTTCTCAAACGTTCAGCAACCATTTGAGCTTCGTTAATTTTCGTGAATGGTAAAAGTATTGAAAATTCTTCGCCGCCATATCGTCCTGCAATATCGTATTCTCTTAACTGACCTCGAATAATTTTTGCAATAGATTTTAAAACTAAATCTCCGACGGCGTGTCCGTAGGTGTCATTAACTTTTTTGAAAAAGTCAATGTCTGTCATAATCCCACAAAGTGGAGCTTTTTGACGTTTTGCATTTGAAACTTCTTGCTTCAAACGTTCTTCCAACTGTCTGCGGTTATAAAAACCTGTCAAAGCATCAAGTGTTGCGTGTTTCAAGATTTCAGCATAAACATTTGCTCTGTTTATTGTTGTTGCAATTTGTTTTGACAATTGTTGAAGATAATCTCTATCCTTTGGTGTAATTTCTTCGTTTGTACTTTTTGCAACAAGAGTTCCGACATTTTTAGATTCACTCAAAAGAGGAATAATATAAGTTTTTTTGTCTTCTGAGAGTTCTTTTGAATGATTTTTTGATACTACATCTAATATCTTTTTATCGTGGCAAGCTGTTGGCCAAGCTAAAGCGTTAACTCCAACATTCTCATCTCTGATAAAAATATAAATCAGATAATCAGTAAAGAACTTGTCTAACATTTCTCCCACAATTGGAATAACATAGTTCAATTCATACTGAGTTTCTATGATTTTTGCAATGTTTTTCATTGTGTCGTGGAAATCAATATCTTTTTGCATTTTTTCAGAAAGTAAGATATTCTGAATTTTTAAAGATATAAACGGAGCTGTAATATCAAGAAATTTTTCCAGTTCAACTGTTTTTTTTGAAAATTCTAAATATCCGATACATTTTTTATGCTTGAATACAGGATATTCAAACTCGCATTCAGTTGGATTTTTATCGGTATTTATAGAAAAACCTTTAACTCCGAAATTTTGAGCAAAAAAAGTTCCCAATGATGCGTTCAGCGTTTTTTCGCTGTAGCTTTCATTAAGAACTTTTGAAAGTTTTTCTATATTACTTAGCAAACTTATTAAACCTCAACTTGATCAGCAATTTCATCCGGAATGTCGCAATTTGCGTACACATTTTGAACATCGTCCAACTCTTCAAGTCTTTCGATTAATCTCATTACAGAAGTTGCAGTTTTAACATCAGTAATTTCGATTGTGTTTTGCGGAATTCTAGTCAATTCTGCGGTTGTGCTTTTAAAACCTTCGGCTTCAAGACCTTCAACTACAGATTGGAAGTTTTCAACAGAAGTCAAAACTTTGTAACAATCTTCTTCTTCGGTAACATCATCTGCATCAAGATTGATTGCAGCTTCAAAAAGTTTGTCAAAATCAACAGTATTTTCAAATTCAATGCTGCCTTTTCTATCAAACATCCAGCTTACGCAGTTTGTTTCTCCAAGGTTTCCGTTGAATTTAGTAAAGATACTTCTAACATCTCCTGCGGTTCTGTTTCTGTTGTCGGTCATTGCTTCTAAAACAACGGCAACCCCCCCGGCAGCGTATCCTTCATAAGTTAATTCTTCATAATTGTCAGCAGCTCCGGCTCCAGCACCCTTATCAATAGCTCTTTTGATGTTGTCGTTTGGAAGACCTGCAGCTTTTGCTTTTTCAATAGCTGTTCTCAAACGGAAATTCCCAGCAGGATCAGCCCCGCCAAGTCTTGCTGCTACGATAAGTTCTCTTGAGTATTTTTGAAATACTACGGCTTTTTGTGAATCTGTTTTGGCTTTTTTGTTTTTAATATTAGCCCATTTTGAGTGTCCTGACATATTTATTCCTCTTAATTTATCTGTTTTCTTCTGCCTTGATGATACCAAAAATGTATTTCATTTTCAACATGGGGATTTGTCGGAGTATATGCCTATAAAAATTTGAATTTATAATATGTCAAAACATAGACAGAATATAAATGCTTATGATAATTGTGCAGATATAAAATTTAAATTAGACTTCAATAGTTCTCAAAAACATATTAAAAATCCCTCTGGCTAAAGAGGGATTAAAGTTTGGGCAGGGGTGGATTCGAACCACCGTACTCTCGCGAGAACAGATTTACAGTCTGCCGCCTTTAGCCACTCGGCCACCTACCCATATTAAGTTTTTATTTTGCTCGTGACCTCTCCCTTACCAAGGGAGTGCTCTACCTCTGAGCCACAAGGGCTTGAGTTTTTTACTGAGAGTCATTGGCAAGTACCTTTCGGTTTTTAACTTCCTTTTCACAAAGTCCGTTTTACTTTTTCAAGACTTGCATACGCTCTTTTTTCAGTAAAAAAGCCGGTAATGGGACTCGAACCTACAACCTACGGTTTACAAAACCGTTGCTCTGCCAATTGAGCTATACCGGCAAGTGCTTATGTAAATCATTATATGCAAAAAATTTTTAACTGTCAAGCAGTTTATTTTGAGTTATAATAAAATCTGTCAGATTATAGATTATTAAAGGATTTTTAACTTATGATTCGTGCAATTTCACCAATAATTTTACTTTTGATTTCAAATATTTTTATGACTTTCGCATGGTATGGGCATTTAAAATTTCGTTCATCTGCCCTTTGGTTAGTAATTTTAGCAAGCTGGGGCATTGCGTTATTTGAATATTGTTTTCAAGTTCCCGCAAATAGAATCGGCTATGGAGTGTATAATGCCGCTCAATTAAAAACAATTCAAGAAGTTATTACATTAATCGTTTTTAGTTTCTTTTCTGTATTTTATTTGAAAGAACAGTTTAAATGGAATTATCTGGTTGGGTTTTGTTTCATTATTTTAGCGGTGTTTTTTATCTTTAAAAAATGGTAGGGGTAAACATTTGTAAAAATAACTTGATTTTAGATATTTAGTGTTATAGAATTTTAACAGTCGATATGTAAATAATATTCAAGTTTGGAATCTTGAAGGAAAGAGGTAACAATGAAAAACGGAATCCATCCAGATTATAAGAAAACAACAATCAAATGTGTTTGCGGTAACGAAATCGAAACAGGCTCGGTAGTAGAAGGTTTAACAGTTGAAATTTGTAACAATTGCCACCCATTCTACACTGGACAACAAAAAATTCTTGACTCAGAAGGTAGAGTTGAAAGATTCAACAAAAGATACGGAAAGAAAAACTAATCGTTGTCGCAATGTAAAAGAGATTAAAAAAGACTCCCAGAATGGCTGGGGGTCTTTTTTAGTAAAGGGGTTAATTTTAATTTATTACAAAAAATACATATACTTTTGTGAAAAACTTTTCATGCCGGAGGAGAGCATGAAAATATATTAGAAAATAAAAAGGAGGAAATGAATGAAAGACAAAACTTTTTTAATGATTCCAGGACCAACACCTGTACCGGAGTCTGTAATGCTAGACATTGCAAAACACCCAATCGGTCATAGGAGTTCGGAATTCTCCTCCATTTTAGAAGAAGTATATGCAAATTTGAAATACGTTTTCCAAACCGAGAATGACGTATTTATCTATACAGCGAGCGGAACCGGTGCAATGTGTGCCGCATTGGAAAATTTAATCAATCAAGGTGATAAAGTTCTATGCTTAGTTATTGGAAACTTTGGAAATCGTTGGGCAAAAATTGCACAATCTCGTGGTGCAATTGTCGAGAAAATCGAGGTTGAAGCTGGACAAGTTATTAATCCTGAAGTGTTGAAGGCAAAATTAGCAGAAGATGTTAATAAGGAAATTAAACTTGTTACTCTTACACACAGCGAAACTTCAACTGGTGCCGCAAACGATGTAAAAACACTATGCTCAATTATTAGAGAACACGGGGCTTTATCTGTTGTTGACGGGGTTACAAGTGTTTGTGCCATGCCTTGCAAACCTGATGAATGGGGAATTGATGTTCTTGTTTCGGGTTCTCAAAAAGGATTTATGGTTCCACCCGGATTGGCATTTCTAACTGCAAACGAAAGAGCATGGAAAGTTTACGAAGAATGCAAATACCCAAGTTTTTACTTTGATTGGGGTGCTTATAGAAAATCTACCCGTGCAAATTCTACACCATTCACTCCTGCAGTAAACCTAATTACAGGATTAAACACTGCATTGAGGATGATTAAAGACGAAGGTATAGAAAATGTAAATGCTCGCCACAAGAAAAATGCTATGGCTTTAAGAAAAGCCTTAAGAGCAATAAATTTAGAACTATTAGTTAAAGATGATGAAAACGCAAGTTATTCAATTACTTCAATTATTCCACCGGAAGGAATTTCCGTACCTGATATTAGAAAATATCTCAAGGAAGATTTTGATATTGTTGTTGCAAACGGTCAAAATCAACTAAAAGATAAGATTTTCAGAATGGGTACTCTTGGCTTTGTATGCGAAAGAGATTTAATCGCATCCGTAGGAGCTTTGGAAGCCGTTTTGAAAAAATTGGGACACAAATTTGAACTTGGCAAAGGGGTTCAAACACTTATTGAAGAACTAGTGAAATAAAGGAAGATTGAATAAATGAAAGTTTTAGTAACAGATAAAATAAACGAAACAGCGGGCAGAATTATTGAACAAACCGCACAAGTCGATTTTTTACCGACAATGACGGAGGAAGAACTTGTAAAAATTATCTCTCAATACGATGCAATCATGGTAAGAAGCCAAACCAAAGTTACCGCAAAAATTATTGAAGCCGGTAAAAACTTGAAAATTATCGGTAGGGCGGGAGTTGGAGTTGATAATATTGATGTTGAAGCTGCAACTCAAAAAGGGATAATTGTTGTAAACTCTCCTGATGGAAACACAATGGCTGCGGCTGAACACACTGTAGCTTTGATGCTTGCGATGTCTAGAAATATCGTTCCTGCTGCAACTTCAACAAAAGAAGGCAAATGGGATAGAAGCAAATTTACAGGCTGTGAGTTGTATAAAAAAACTCTTGGAATTATCGGGTTAGGCAAAATTGGTTCGCATGTTGCAGAAATTGCACTTGCTTTCGGGATGAAAATTGTAGTTTTTGACCCATATACATCCAAAGAAGTTGTCGAAAAAATGGGTGGAGAATATATTGAAAATTTAGAAGATTTTTGGGGAAGATGTGATTATATTACCGTTCACGTTCCAAAAACTAAAGAAACCGTAAATCTTATAAATAAAGATTCTATGGCTAAAATGAAACAAGGAGTTAGACTTGTAAACTGTGCAAGGGGCGGAATTATTAACGAAGCGGATTTAAAAGAGGCAATTGAAAATGGTCAAGTTGCATCTGCTGCAATTGATGTTTACGAAAAAGAACCGAATATTACAGAATGTCCGCTAATCCATTGCAAAGGCAATATAGTTTTAACTCCTCACCTTGGAGCAAGTACCAAAGAAGCTCAAATGAATGTGGCAATTGATGTTGCAGAACAGATTAGGCAAGTTCTGTCAGGAGGTTCTGCATCTTCTGCTGTTAATATTCCTTCATTGCGACCGGATAAATTAGAGCCGGTTAAAGATTATATGCAAATTGCAGAAAATTCCGGACAACTTGCGATGCAAATAACTGAAGGAACAATTAAATCAATTGAAATCACTGCACAAGGCGATTTGGCAGACCTTGACATTCAACCGCTTGAAGTTGCCGTTTTGAAAGGTGCATTATCTTCAATCCTTGTTGGGGTAAACTATGTAAATGCTCCAATTTTAGCAAAGAAAAGAGGGATTGGCATAATTTCAACAAGATCAAACGTAAAATGTAATTTTGCGGGACTTATCACAATCAAACTTGTTACAAATAAAGAAACAACAACTGTTTCAGGTGCATTAGTTGCAAAAGACATTCCAAGAATTGTTAAAATCAATGATTATGAAACAAGTATTCGTCCGCAAAGACATATGCTGATTGTTCCACACGTAAATAAACCATCAATGATTGCAAAAGTTGCACAGGTAATTGGTGAAAATAATATCAATATTGGTTCAATGAACGTTGTTCAAAAAAATGATAAACATGAAACAGAATCAATTATGGTTATCAATACAGGAACAGAAGTTCAAAATGACGTGCTTGAGGAAATTGAAAAAATTGATGGTGTTCATAATCCAAAATATGTCAGCCTTAATGCGGAAGAATAATTTAGTGATGTCGGCGTGAAAACGCCGACCTTCCCTTTCAGTGGTGGATAGAAAATTGTCATTCTGAGCGAAGCGAAGAATCTCTATCTAAACGTACCAACTATAAAAATTCCTCTCCAAGCGAGAGGGAGATCTCATTAAAATAATAAGGAGCAAAAATTTTGAAATTAGCAGTATTCGACTTTGATTCAACTTTGATGGATGGTGAAACCATTGAATTTCTTGCAAAAGAACTCGGTCTTGAATCCAAAGTGAAAGACATTACAGGTAAAGCAATGAGAGGAGAGATAGACTTTTTTGAAAGTTTGACTCAAAGAGTTTCTCTGCTCAAAGGTCTTGAAGTCAAAAGAGTCAATGAAATTTGCCATAATTTGCCAATAATGAACGGTGCGAAAGATACAATTCAAGGGCTAAAAGACTTGGGCTATACTGTTGTTTGTTTTTCCGGTGGATTTAAAAATGCAACAAGTTATTTTGCTCCTATCTTAGGACTTGATGGTGATTTCTCAAATACTTTGCATTCTAAAGACGGAGTTTTAACAGGTCTTGTTGGGGGAGAGATGATGTTCAATACAAGTAAGGGTGAAATGCTTCAAAACTTACAAAAAATAATGCACGTAACTCCGGAAAATACCATTGCAATCGGCGATGGTGCAAATGATTTGAGTATGTTTAAACATTCCGGCACTCGAGTTGCGTTTTGTGCTAAACCAATCCTCAAAGGTGCTGCAAATATTATAATAGATGAAAAAGATTTAAGATTGATTTTAAATAAAATCTGATTGACGGTTCTTTTGTTTAATTGTCAACCATTTTAACAATTTTTCTTGGAGAAGATACTTATTTCCCTATTCCTTTTTCAAAGAAACTGTGGCTTTCAAATTCTCAATAAATTCTTGGCGGTATAAAAATCCCAAATGAGAACCATTATCAAGAAAAACAGTTTTGTTTCCGGAATATTCTTTTAGCTTTTTTAGTTGGTTTGTATTGGTTAAATAATCATTTAGAGAATGGTAAATCTTATAATTGGTTCCGTGTTCTAAATAGTCTGAAATGGAATATAAACTTACTTCATAACTTAAATCATCACTGTTTTTATCTGTTGAACTGAGCAGGTATTTTTCGGCATAATCTCTGTAATTCATGTTATCAATGACGTGATAAATATCGGATTTGGCAGATTTTGAACCATTTTCGATAGTAAAAATTAAATCTGAAAGTTTTTGGTGCATAACAAATCCTGTAATCAATTTCCCTTCCTCATCCGAAAAAGGAAGATAATTTATCTCTTTTTTAGATTCATCCTTTGATTGGTACAATTTCATAACTTTGGCAGCAGTAAGGGCTACACGCTGCTTTAAATCCTCAGACGATTTATTCCATTCTTCAGAATTTTTATCAATTTGTTTCATTGCATAAATCAAATCTACCGGCGGACAAATTGAAATAAATTTTGTGTCCCCTAATGTATTATCTCGAGCTTCCAATTCTCCTAAAAATAGAGAAGTTAAAGCTCCAAAAGAAGTTCCGATAAAAACTTTGTTTCCAAATTCGCAAGAATATTTTTTTTGAAGATTATCAATAATTTTTGTCGTTACGGAGCGGAGTGCAATCGCATCTCTTGCCGGAAGTCCCGGACGATAATCTGATGGCATACTTTTTACAAATTCCCACTGAAAATGACTTCCTTGAATTACTACAGAATATCCCGCATCAAAAAACAATTTGGCCAGTAGAACCGAATGGCTGGACATAATTCCTTCTCCAATTGACGGGTAAATTATTGCTAAAGGAGAGGACTTATCTTTTTGCATAATATAACGGAATTTGTAATTATTTCTTCCTTCAGTTACTCCAACAGAAGATGTTCTTATCCTTTTGCTAAAACTTCTGTTCCAAACAGATAGTTCATTCCAAACGGATTCGTCAACTCCAGGAAGGTCAAATAATGCTGTTCGCATTGAATCAACTACCGGTGTTTGAGGGTTAAAATTCGGCAAAATTATATCAGCATCAAGTTTAAAATTTTCAGTGCTGTAATCGTCAAGATTAGCTCCCCCCTTCAAAAAAGAGGGCATGTAAATTTGAGATGTAACCTCTGTTTTAACAATTTTATTATCTTTTTCTTCCGGAGGAGTTGGTGCTTTTTGTTTTAAAATAACCGGTTTTTGTGCAACTTTTTTATCTTCATCAGATTTAACCAATTCCATTTGCTTTGTTATATCTATTCTATCAAGATTTTTGCATTTGATATAACCTTCCAGTCCATAAATTTTCTTTGCAATTTCGTATGGGTCAGCATAATTTGATTCAACCATTTTTATTAAAGGTTGCATGTATGAGGTTTTATTTACGGTTAATCCTGCTTTTACAATTGCCAGAACCGGAGTTGCAATATAAGAACCGGGGTTAAGTGCAGTATCCAAAAGTCGTCCTAATAATCCTCTAAAACTTGTAAATGATAAAACCGGAAAAACAAAAAACTTTCCGTTTTTCATTTTGCAGCCTGCAAGAGCTTGTTCCATATTTTCGGATGATTGTTCTATTTTAAATAATGTCTTTGCCGGATCATACATCCCGCCCAAGCCTAAAATTGTATTTGTAAAAAATCGAATGGTTTCATTTTTAGAGGTTTCAAAATCTCGTTGTATTAAGCTACTCAAAAGTCTTATCGGGTATTCAATATTGTTTGTTGCGGCTTGAATTCTATCCATTCCGTATTCAGGCATGATTGATGACCATAAAATATGAATTGGACGGATTACATATTTATTCAATCCGAGGTTAAAATTGAACATTTTACGGTTGTAACCTTCCCACCTGTCTTCTCCAAGATATTCAAGGGCATAATCAGGATATTTATTTTCAGAAGCCAAGACAATAAAATTTTGGCTGAATAAACATAATAATAAAGCTATAACAACGACACTCTTCTTTTGCATTTTCAAATCCTAAAATAAATAATTAACAGTTTAATAATTAGAAAAAATAGAAAGAAAAATCATTACACAAGAGAGTAGATTAAAATGCTAAAACAAATTCTAACCTTGTAACAGATTTTTACATATTGGGTCTAAAAGCTATAAAAAAGATAATCAGCATGTTAAATTGAAGGTGTCTAGTTTATTAGTGAAGGAGGTAAAATGAAAAATTTACTAAAATCAATTTTATCGGTTGCTGTTCTATGTTTAATGGCAGCTCCTGCATTTGCATTCCCAGATGTTTCAAGTGATTATTGGGCTGCACCACAAATCAAATTGTTATCAGAACAAGGTGTTATTGTCGGTTATCCTGATGGAACATTCAAACCTGATGCAAATGTTACAAGAGCAGAATTTGCGGCAATGGCAATTAGAGCATTAGGACAACAACATACAAAAGTTGCTCAACCAGTGCATTTTACAGATATTAGTGAAGATTATTGGGCTTACCAAGATATCCAAAAAGCACTTTATTTTGACTTAATTTCTTGCGACAAAAAAGGTGAATTATTCAGACCTGAAGATTCTGTATCAAGAGCGGAATCTCTATCAGTTGCAGTAAATGCTCTTACAACAGAACAAATTAGTGTTGCAAAAGCAAAAGAAGTTTTAGCTCAAAAATATGCAGATGCTAATTCTGTTCCGGAATGGTTTATTATTCCTGCCGGAAAAGCCGAAATTTTAGGAATGGTTGTCGTTGCTCCAAGTGCTAAAAAAGCTGAACTTGAAGCATCAAGACCTGCAACAAGAGCAGAAGTTGCCGCTATTTTATACAATATGATGGAACAAGCAAAATTAAATCCAAACGCTAAACTTGCAGAAGCAATGAGAAAGAAAACCGGCGAAGGTTTTGTAATTGATTCTGCTACAGTACAAGGTAGTGTTGGTACAATTCCGGCTGGCTCAGTAGTTCCAATTAAATTGAATACATACATTAGTTCTCAATCATCAGAAGGAGGAGCAATGTACACCGCAAGAGTTCCACAAAACTACGTAACAAGAGAAAAATTTATCCTTGTTAGAGAAGGAGCAGCTTTGAACGGTCAATTGCTAGATGTAAGACCTGGAAAATACTTTGTAAGAAATGGTGTTTTAGTTTTGAAAAACGCATTGATTACAACAGAAAATGACCAAACAACTGCATTTGATGGAACAGCAGAAATCTACAAAGATAGAAACTGGTGGATGAAATTCGTAAGATGGGCGTTCAAAGGTGAGAAACTTGAAGTTCCGGCAGATGGTACAGCAAATATGATATTGCTAAAACCTCTAAAAATTGATTTAACTAATGGTTGGATTTATGAAAACTAATTTAGTTTAAAGATTAATAAAATCCCGATGTTGTTATTTGCAATGTCGGGATTTTTTATTAAGAGTTTTAAATAATTATGATTTATAAAAAGCAATATAATTTATGATTTTGATGTATTTTATGAATTTTAATGAAGGTCGGATTTACTAATCCGACAATTAAATTTAATTGTTCACTTTTTCTTTTTTATTTCGATGAAAAAAGAAAAAGTAGAACCGAAAAAGAAAAACACGAATGACCAAATGGCTCGAGTCATCAGGGGCAACGCCCCCGAACCCCTTATCAAATTTACGTCATTCTGAGTGGTAAACCATAGAAGATGTAAGATTATTTTGCAAATTTACCCGAAGAATCTCTGACCGAACGCAAGGATGATTTGCATTCAGTTTTCCCTCGCCCCTTGTGGGAGAGGGGCGAGGGAAACTTGTTCAGTTAGAGATCCTGAAATGAATTCAGGATGACATTAGCGTTGAGTTATTTCCCTCTATTTGCCCCCCTTAAGAATGACATTTTTTATATAATTTTAAGGTTTTTTATAACCGCATTTTGGACAGATTCCCTCTTTAGTTAGTGCAATTCCGCATAAAGGACAACGCTCTATTGTTTTATCGACTTTATATTCTTCTGTTGCGACGTTATCCCCGCTTGTGAACGTTATTTTTGCGATATTTAATTTGTCTTTCAATAGTTCATAAACAATTTTTATCATACCTTCTACGGTCATTGTTTCTTTGGTTACGACTATTCTGCATTTTGGGTAGGCTGTTGCTAATTCTGTTTTAAATGCTTCTCCGATATTTGTATTTTGAGGTGCTCCGTCTTTAATTCCTTGTTTTTCATAAATATCAAAAATTGCCGGTAATAGCGGGTCGTCTTCTCTCAAAATTAGGGCGTGGTCAAAATTTTGTAGTATATTCCATGCGGTCTTTTTTATTTCGTTACAAGGAAATACCATATTTACTCCGGTGTTGATGGAATCTTCTACTTCAATTGTTAATGTTCCTGTGTGTCCGTGTAAATATTGTGCTTCTCCTTTAAAATTTAAGAAACGATGTGCGTATTGTAAATCAAATGTTGTAACTGATTTCATTTTTAATTTTCTCCTTTCGATAGCATTTTTATATGAATGGTTAGAAAATTAAATTGGTAATATTATGTAACTTAATTAGCAAATTTTATTATTACGGTTTTTATAATAATATTCGTATAGCTTTTATAATTAAGGAATTTATACATGAACATAAACCCAATAAGTTTTCGACCGGTTACTATTGCAACATTAAATAAACACTCTTCAAATGATATTACGCAAAATAATTCAACTAACCCTCTGCAGTCTTCAAAGGATTACAATATGCCGATAATCGCTCCAAATTATTTGGCAAATATTTCTTTTGGAGGTCATCTAAATTGGGATGATATTGCAAAATATTCTGCTGATATGGGCAAGCGTATTTATTCAAAAAGAAATGTTACGGAATTATCAAAAATTCACGAAGGTGCAAATGGAATAGTTGAAGGACGAGGATTGCCTGAACAGTGGACAAGTCGAATCAAAGATATTTCTAAATTTGATAAAGACAGTTTTATTATTTCTTTTGGCGAAATGTTTAAGAAAGAAAGAGATTTTGCGGATTTAGACCGATTACAATCTGATTTGTCTAATTTATTTCAGAAACACGGAATTATTGATGACAAAACTCCACTATCTGTAAGTTATATTGGACATGGTTTCCAAGCGTGGGCTTATAAAATCGGAATTGGAGAAGATAAAAATACCGGAGTTGTAACAAAATTATTCAAACATGACAATAACTTTTTGCAAAACCACGGAAATCATACAGAACAAAATTTGGCAGAATACGTAAAAAATTATGCCGGTGATAAGTCTGAATTTGTGAAATTTTATTATGGAGATACAAAGAATGGCTTAATGACTGTTGATTATTTGCCTTCAACCATAGAAAAACCTACTGAAATTTTAGACTTAACAGATTTAGGTATCGGTTATGGTGATGATTTTCCTAAAAACAGAATAAATGGTTGGATTTGTGATTTTGGAGGAATAGAAACTGTTACAAATCTTGTGGGTAATAAGTTGGCTCAAGATGTTCACAAATTAATCAAGTATGCCAAAACTCCCGAAGAAAAAGTTAATTTGTTTAATAAAATTATTTCGCAAAGCGATGGAACTGATGAATTTAAAGATAAAGGAATTGGGCTAGTTCACAGTATAAAACATATGCCAAAAGAATTACAGCCTGAGATGTACCAAAGATGTTATGATTTGGGCAGTCATAGGGTTAATATTGCATTAATTCAAAATATCAAAAACTTTGAACGTTGTCCTGAGTTGGATGCTTTGGCAGAAAAACTTACGACAAATGTTGAAGATATTAAGGCTCAAGAGACTATTCCAAAAGAAATTAAACATATCCCTTCTCAATTAGCCCATAAGTTTTTTGAAGAATATACAGACACTAAACATTCTGCGATAATTAAGTATTTAGCAAGAAATATCAACCAATATTATATGAATATGCCAAATCGTGTGAATATTTATCAAACATTTTCAGAAAACGCTGACCCTTATGCAAGTGTAGCGTTAATAAATTCAATGAAATATTTGGGAAGTTCTCGTTATGATGAGTATTTTGAAAAGTTTTTCTCAAAAAATGACACTATGGTAAATACAACTTTGGCTCGCTCCATTGACTTGTTTAATGAAGAACCAAAATTGCAGCAAAAGTGGATTGATAAACTTTTGGCTTGTAATGATGACCAAGTAACTGCTGGGCTTTGTGAATCTGTTTCATTTATCAATCCTGATTTAAGGTTATCATTATTTGAAAAATTATTAGATTCGAAAGATAAAGTTTCAAAAGAATTTTTGGCAGAAAATATTACAACTGTTAAAAACTATGCTCAACATTCAGATTGGCTACCAAGATTATTAGATGGTGCTGATAACTTAATCCGAGGAGCTTTGGTTCGTACAATAAAAACGATGCCGGATGGTAAAACTAAAGAAAGTTGGCTAAATACAACATTGGATGGAGCAGATCATTTTGTCAAAGCAATGGTGTCTCAAGAAAATAAAGCATGATTTTAATATAAGTTAACAAAAACGCAATTCCCAGATAAAAAATTTTTTTATATAAGAGTACACAGGGGAAATATAAAGGAGTTTTTACTATGGGAATTGGAAAAGTTTTTAAATGTTTGTATAAAGCTACAGGGATTCCTGCTGCTGCGGAGCGGAAGGTCGCAAATCTCGAAAATAAAATTCGTTGTACTGTTTCTTATCAACGTTCATTGAGGGGTACTGATAGATATTCGGATTTTGTCTCTCAAGGTGATAGTGATAGTTGGCAAAAGGCACAGGACAAACTTAATTCTTTGTATAATAAACAAAGTTTCTTCCAATTTTTTGCCTTGGATAAAGCATAGATTTGAAAATAAAAAGAGGTTCTATTTATTAACAAAAAGCACTTTTTTTATTAGAAAATCCTTTATATGTATATAGGGGATAATTTAAGAGGAAATTTTTATGGGGTTAATTTCATCAATTGGACGTGGTTATAAGTATGTTCGGGAAATTCTTCCATCTCCGAGTACTAAAAAAGTTTCAAAAGTTGTAACAAATTCGTTAAAAGCCGAATCTTCTGCTACTGGAAAAGTTGATACTTTTGTCCATGTTTCAGATAATGCTGTTCCTCAAAAATTACAAAAAGCACTTGATTTAGTAGGTCCTTATGAGCGTAATAAACAACAATTTTTAAAAGAATTATACTCTACCGGTTCAAATAAATTTGATTATATTTATAAACATAAATATTTTAATGGGGGAATGCCGTATTTCAATGATAAGGAATTTATTTCTGCGGTAAAGAAAATGTCGGAAAAAGAAATAAAACAAACTTTTGATGAAGTAACAAGATTGTATGAATCATTGCCTAAAGAGGGCGTTGGATATAACCAAGTAACGAAAGAAATTATATATGAGGTTCAAACTCCAAGAGCTACTAATCTTGCTCAACTAACTATTCTTAAGGCAAATAATAAAGAAGCATATGAATATATTTTAAATAATCCAGATAAAGATGCGGTAAGTTTTCTATTAAGTAATTGGGATTTTCGTATAAATGGTTCGGCTTTGGAAACTTTGACTATCCCTCAAATTCGTCAAATGCAGGGCTTAGGGCAAACAAGCACATTGCATTTCCCAGATAACCGTAAGACTATTATGGAAGGAAATACTGCCTTAACTCGTTTTGTTGAATACAGTGATATGTTTTGTCAACAACCGGAAAATGTTGCACGTTTGAGCAAATATCTTTCCCAAAATACTATAACAGAACCTTTCACTGCTTTTAGAGCAGAAAAAGATACAGGCATGTTTAGTTCTATTATTTTAGATAAATCTATGTCAAGGAAAGTTAAATTTATAGCTTTAAAAAATATGTTTAAAGCAAATAAAGTAAAAGTTCATGAATACAATGGCACATTTGATAATGTTAAATATACAAATTTGTTTTCACACATTATGGGCAGTAAAGAATTGACGCTTGCTGATGCAATGCAAGTTGCAAAATATGGTGGAGAAAAATATAGGACACAAATTGCTGATTTAATTAAAAACTCCCAAGTTAAAGATAATAGGTTCAAATCTCTAACTTTTGACCGTGATTTTGCTCGTCAGTGGGTTGCAACTCAAGATGGTCATACAAAAATTCTTCACAATATGTCTGTAGATTCTGGTTTGCATGGGACTTATTCTGGCGTAAATAATAGACAGGCTGAATTCATTTTGAATAATGATGATAAAATTATGCGTTTTCAAAATGTAAAATATGATCCCAAACGTGATGTATTCTGTTTAGATACTTCTGTTTCTGTGAAATAGTTTATAACATTTCAGGTGGGATGTGTTTAAATTCTTCTCGGAGAATTTTACCTTCTTTGTTATATTTTTTCATTGCTTTTGCTCCTGCGGCAAAGGCTTTAACTTCTATATAATTTTGTCTGTATTTTTCGTAATCTTCTTTTGCCGGAACGTAATTATTAATTGCTTCTGTGTATCTGTTGGCTTCTTGTTGGAGTTCAGGGTCATTTAATCTGCCATATTTTTCTCCAATTGAAGCCATAAAATCTCCTCTTTCTTGCCCGTTTCTGGCATCTAAGTAATATTGCCAACCATGTTCAACTTCGTGTCGAGCGGTTGATGCAAATTCTGCTTTGGATTTTGGAGTCCAAGTTTTGCGGAATTTGATATTCCCATCGCAGCAAAATAGTCCTCTCCAAGTTATGTTGGGGTCTTTGGGGACATAATTTGGTATGATTTTATAGTTTAGATGTTCAATGCCTCTATCTTTTAAAAATCTTTCCGCTATTGGAATTTTAAAATCTTCAAGTCCTAATGCCCTAAAACCAAGAAATGAATCAAATTTTATCTTTTTCATATTTCTTGAATAGATAGAATTTTTTTGTACTTGAAATTTGTCATTAACAACATATTCAAGGTATTTTATAGGACTTTCTTTATGTATGCAATTGTTTATAATCGGTTTGTATTGCGTGAAACTGTGCAAAAATTCTTTCTTTTTCTCTTTCAGGTTTTGAATCCTTGAAATTGTAAGATATTTTATGTCTTCAAGAGTATTTGTTGCAACATGGTTTGTTTGAGTTTTTTCTTGCTTCCAGAGGGTTGTTTGGATATTCAAATCTTCAACTTTTTGCTGGTACTTTCTATAAATATCTAGGAGATTTCGTTTTAGAGTATATTCTTTTATTTCGGTAGATTTTACAAATTCATCATTGCCGATTTCACTTGTTTTGTATGTGTAAATTCTATTTTTTAAAGGTTTTCCATTTATGTTGAAGGCTTTTTCTATAACATTTCCATCTTTATCAAAAAATGTTGAAATTTTCCCTTCAATTTTTCCTTTTTTGCCGAGAATAACTTCCCTCACCGTTTGCGGGGGTTGGTTAGCTAATCGGATTGTTCTTGACATGTAATCAGAAAAGTTTTGGGTTGTTTTGGATATAATATAGAAATTGTTTTTCATACGTGTTATTTTAACATTTATAAATAATTTTTTTTGTTATGTCGCAAAAATAATTTTTACGAATGTTATAATAATTACTATGGATAATAAAACTACATTGGGACATGACAAATTTATCTCTCGTATGAGAGATAAAATGTATGAAATAAAAGATTTATTTACCGATATGGCAGAAGCTATAATTACTGGTTTTTAGGTTATTTTAAATCTTTTCCGAAATATCCGGTCAAAAATTTGAATTTTATTAGCCCACTTATTATTGGGAATTGTAATTCTTGGTTCTGTCTATGGTCAAATACAGAGAATAAATTCTTTGGGATATTGACATTTGTTATTTCAAAACAATGCCAAGACGGAAGTTTGCCGAAATGTATTCCTGTACCTGCGATGAATGCAGAATCTTTATCTTCCCAAATTTTCATTAATATCTCGGAGGCTTTATGAACCTTATCAAGTAATGACATACTTAAACTTGACTCATTTAAGGTTAAAGGTTTTTGACCGGTAAAGAGTTCTAAAAATCTTGACGGTTTGTTGTATTCAAATGTTTGTTGAGATTCCATTGTTCTATAAAGCAGAGGCTTTTTAAACGGGTGTTTCTTTAGAAGTTTATTCATTGCAAGCTCAACAGATTTTACTATTGGAGATTCGTAATTGCAAAGAATATTATTATCTTTGAACTTTAGATTATAAATTTCTTCTTCTGAAACAAAATAATCTTCTGCTTTTCCATTTACATTTTGGAATTTGATATTAAAATCTTTTCCATTTGTTAATATATTATTTTTTAGAATTTTTTGACCTTTTGGGCTTCTGCTAAGTGCTCCAAGAGAGGACAGAATATAACAATCGTGAAAATATTGCTGAGCAGTCGCAAGTGATTCAATTTGTTTAGGGGTAATTGATTTCATAATAACATATCCTTTTTTTAAGAATATTTAAGTACAAAGAAAAATTATTGTCTAGTATTTATTCTTTTAAAATATATGCGGCTGCATTTGTTGCTGGTTCAACAGTTGAGTCGTGGAAGACAATCGGATATACATCAGTCATATATTTTTTATCTTTTTTAACAGTACAAGGTTTGTCGGGAGAAAATGATGTTTTTTTTCCATTTGAACATGAAACCTCTTTATTTGGTCGTGTTATTCCATTAACATCAATATACCCAATACAACCTGCGTGTGATTCAATCCAAGTTGAATCTATTGTTTGTCCTAGTTCCAGTGTACAATTTTTAGCTTTGTCCATATCGATTGCTATAATTGCTCCTTCTGCAAGTTTCCATGCTTGATGTCTGGAGTTAAATGGGGAATATGTTTCTGTTGAAGATTTTGTAATTGTATAGTTTTCTCGACTGTATCCAAGATATTGCGTATTTGTAAGGGTGCCATTTATCATTGCACAAAATGATGTTGTTGTGTCGGGATTATCTGTACAACTTCCATTCACCGGATCAAGATAAGAACGTGTCATTCCGGAGTAGTCAAAGTCGTATTTTTCTTTAGACATTTGTCCTACTTGGTTAAGGATAGATACTATTTTTTTTAGTTTAGTTTTATTTGTTGACATTTGGTAATTGCTTATCAGCGATGGAATTGTTATAGCTGCAACAACTCCGATTATACCCAAAGTTATTAAGACTTCTGCTAAAGTAAATCCGCTTTTTCTCAATAATGTCATGCTCTCTCCTTGTAGAATATATAAGTTCTCTATGCGGTATATTATAAGTTACCACAAATTATATGTCAATATAGTAAAATTAAGTTGTATGTACAAAGATAATGATTTGCTAAAACAACTGGGTTTAAATATTAAAGCCGAGCGTGTTCGTAAAGGATACACGCAAGAGTATTTTGCTGAAAAGTTAGGAGTTTCAAGAGAGTACATTAGTAGAGTAGAAAGAGGGACGGAGAATTTATCTATTTTGAAAATCTTGAATATTGCAAATTCTTTAGGTTCTCATATAAATAATATTCTACGTTTTTAAAATGCTTGCTCTGTATATTTTATTGTTTCCGGTTTTAACGCAAGAAATTTGGAAAGCAGATTTGTTTTTTTTATTAAATCTAGGTAAAATTTATTGTTGCTAGAAATATGTTTTTTGTAAACTTTTATTATGAAAAAATAAAAAAATGGCAAATATTGTTTTTCAGGGATTTTTCGTATATTGTATAAGTAGCGAAAGGAAGTAATTTAATATGGCTTGTGTTCAAAGAATAAGACCGAATATTGATTTTACCAAGTATGCCGCAAAAAGAGGCTTAAATGTCGCAACTATCCCTCTAAAAGATAAATCTACAGTAAAAATATTATCAAATGATACTAAGTTTGAAGAATATTATTTAAAAGACGGTGAAGTTATTAAATCTATTAAAAAGACATTGCCTAAATTTGAAGATTTTGGATTGTTCGTTTCTCAAAGAATATCAGAACTTCAGGCAAATGCGGCAAAGGGCATTAATGTAATGTCTGAATGGGCTAAATCTTTAACAAAATAAAATTAAATATAAATATCTAAAAATAAGGGTTTGAAAGTTTTCAGAACCTTATTTTCTTATGTTGAATATTCAGTTATTTTGCATATAATTTCTATAGAAGAGAATACAATATAAAATAAATTCAAAAAGGTGTAATTTATGATTACGGATATGACGAGTGGAAACCCCTTAAAACATATAATTTTATTCTCTATTCCTCTTTTGATAGGGAATATTTTTCAACAGTTATATAATATTGCCGATCTGGTAATTGTTGGTCGAACTTTAGGGGTAGAGTCTTTTGCGGCAGTTGGTGCAGTTGCTCCGTTATTTTTCTTGATAACTTTTGTTATTGTCGGTTTGACTAACGGGTTTGCTGTTGTAACCGGTCAAAGATACGGTGCAAAAGATATTTCCGGAGTTCGAAATTCTGTAATTGTTTCTATTATCTTGAGTACTATCGTAACTTTATTATTTACGGTAGTTTGTGTATTTTTAATGAATCCTATTTTACATTGGATGAATGTTCCTCAAAATATTTATCACAATGCGTTTTTGTATATCGAAATTATTACAATTGGTTTGATTGCAACAACTATGTACAATATGCTTGCAAGTATTATTAGGGCTTTAGGAGATAGCAAAACTCCGTTGTACTTTTTGATAATTGCATCAATTATTAATATAATTCTTGCTTTAGTTTTTATACAATGTTTTCATATGGGAATTCCTGGTTCTGCAATTGCTGTTATTTTGTCGCAGGGAATTTCTTTTTTACTTTGTTTATTGTTTATCAAATATAAGTTTCCGATTTTGCATTTATCAAAAGATGATTTTGATACCGTAAAAGATAAAAAAGAATTTTTGTCTTCAGCTTATGAACATTTGAGGGTTGGAGTTCCAATGGCAATTCAGTTTTCCATAATTGGAGTCGGAATTTTAATTATTCAGAGTGTATGTAACAGTTTTGGTTCAAATGTAATTGCTGCTCTGACTGCTGCATTACGAATAGAACAAATTGCTACTCTTCCGATGATGTCTTTTGGAGTTGCATTAGCTGCTTATGTTGCTCAAAATTATGGTGCGAAAAAGTTCAAAAGAATTAGACTTGGAGTTATTAATACTTCAACTATCAATATTGTTTTGAGTATTTTGATGGCATTTGTAATGCGGTTATGGGGTACTGATATTATTGGTGCATTCATTGGAACAACAACAAAGAATATTATAAATATTGCTCATCAATATTTGTTGATTAGTACAATTTATTATTTCTTCTTAGGACAAATATTTATTTATAGAAACGCTTTGCAAGGTATGGGTGAAACAGTTTTCCCATTGCTTGCTTGTATCGCAGAGCTTGTTATGAGAGCATTTGCGGCAATTTATCTTGCTATGAAGTTTGGATATGTTGGAATATTTTATTCAGGTCCAATCGCTTGGATTAGTGCTTCAACCGTTTTATTCTTCGGTTATTTGTGGAGTATAAAACATATTATTTACAAGTTTCGTTATAAGTTAAATATTCCTGTTGATGATGAAAATGTTTAGTTGGTGATAAAATTAACCTTGGAGATATAGATAATGTATGACGAAATTTTTGATAGATTAAGTAAATCTGATTTTCGCAAGAAGTTTAAACTAAATCCTAAAGATAGGTTGTATTTAGAACAAAAAGGATTTGAAATAATAAGACGTCATGCCGAAGACTTTATATCTAAAAGAGTTGCTCCGGCGGATATTCCAAATGACGGGAAACAAACTCCAATGCGTGGACATCCAGTTTTTACGGCTCAACATGCAACTGCGACTTGTTGTCGAGGATGTATAAGTAAATGGCACAAATTCCCGAAGGGTGTTCAGTTAACAAAAGAACAACAGGAATATTTAGTTGATTTAATTATGGAATGGATAAATAGACAGGTGAAATAATTATGGATTATAAAACAAATGTGATGAGAATTTTAGATAGGGCAAAAATTGATTACAAGCACTATTGCTATGCTGATACTGATGCGATTAGCGGTGTGGAAGTTGCAAATGTCTTAAATCAAAATCCTGCTCAAGTGTTCAAAAGTCTTGTAACGGTTGGAAAATCAAAAGAACATTATGTTTTTATGCTTCCTGTAGCAGAAGAATTAGATTTGAAAAAATCTGCTCATTCCGTTGGTGAAAAATCTGTTGAAATGATTAAACAAAAAGAACTTTTGCCGTTGACCGGTTATATTCATGGCGGATGTTCTCCCATCGGATTGAAAAAGCCATTTCCTGTTGTTATTGATTCTTCCGCTAAAGATTTTGATACAATAATTTTCAGTGCCGGTAAAATTGGCTATCAAGTGGAAGTAAATCCAAATGAATTAGGTAAAGTTGTGAA
Source organism: uncultured bacterium (assembly GCA_937894665.1). Taxonomy (GTDB): domain Bacteria; phylum Cyanobacteriota; class Vampirovibrionia; order Gastranaerophilales; family Gastranaerophilaceae; genus Zag111. The sequence goes on from CALAWF010000214.1 coordinate 23,734, forward strand.
AAGTGTTCAATTTGCAGAAATTACTGCGTGATTTTTCACGAAAGATGTTAAGAGTTTGCCAAAAGTTTCAGGCATGATGTATTCTTTATAAAAAGAAAGAGGATTGGAGAGTTTTATGGAAGGGAATAATAAACCGGTTGTTCATTTGATTTCAAAGCCGGATAATATGTTGAAGACTATTTATACTGCGTGTAGAACTTGTTATAGTGCTGACACCCCTATAAATATTTATGAAAATGCTGTAGATGTAGAAAAAATGTTGAAGTTGATAAAACGAGTTATCGGTTCAGGGCATTATTCAACTATTGAGCATATTCAAGTAAGTTTTGCAATCTCAAATGTTTCCAGAGCTTGTACTCATCAACTTGTTCGTCATAGACATATGTCTTTTTCTCAAAAATCTCAACGTTATGTTAAAGAAAAAGGTCAATTTGATTATATTATTCCTCCAACAATTGAAAAAAATCCTGAATTGAAAGAAAAATTTATCGCTTTTATGGGTAAAATTTCTGCTCAATATCAAGAGTTTGTGGATGCCGGAATCCCCGCAGAAGATGCGAGATTTGTTATGCCAAATGCAGCTGCTAGTTCGCTTGTTGCAAGTTTGAACTTACGAGAACTTATTCACCTTGCAAATTTAAGATTATGTACAAGAGCTCAATATGAAATCCGTTGTATGGTTAAATCTATGTGCAATGTCTTGATTGCAGAAGAACCTTGGTTGAAAGAGTATTTAGTTCCAAAATGCGAAAGACTGGGATTCTGTGATGAAGATAAGTCTTGCGGAAGAAAAATTACAAAAGCAGAATTGTTTGAAAAGGCTGGTAAATAGCCAATGAAAGCGTTAATTCAAAGAGTAAAACGAGCATCCGTTTCAATAGACAATGAGTTGTATTCAAAAATAGGTGCGGGATTGCTTGTATTTCTCGGGGTTGAAAAAACTGATACCGAAGAAAATGCAGATAAACTTGTTGATAAAATTTCAAAATTGAGAATTTTTGAAGACGAAAACGAAAAAATGAATTTATCTGTAATGGATGTTTCCGCTGAAATACTTGTAGTTTCTCAGTTTACGCTTTGCGGAGATTGTAAAAAAGGTACCCGTCCAAGTTTTGATGCAGCGGCAAAGCCTGACGAAGCTGTAAAACTTTATGAGTATTTTGTGGATAAAGTTAAAAGTCTTAATATTCCATGTCAGACGGGGAAATTCCGTGCTATGATGGATGTTGAGCTTATTAATGATGGTCCTGTTACTTTGTGGGTTGAGAAGTAGTTGGGCTTAGGGCTTGCGTATATCGAAAATCCATGTTAGAATAAGTGTATAAGTTAGAATTTTTATTTAAAATCGATTTTGTATTGTGAGGATGTTACCTTAAATTTATTTTTATTATGAGTTATTTTTTTATTATCAATTAAGAGGCTTTTAAATTATGTATGTAAACAAGTGCATTAAGTGCGGTCGTGAGTTTGAAACAAAAAACCCTAAAAGAGTAATCTGTCCTGATTGTTTGTATCCGGACAAAAAGATGATGGTTAATTCTTCTGATTCTTCTACAGAAAGTTCTGTAGCTTCTCAGCCAACAGAACAGCCCCCAAGTTATTCTACAGAAGAAAGACCACAATTCTATAGCAGTTATTCCTCTGGGGGAGATGATAATCAAAGACCGTACAACAGACCTCAAAGGTCTTATAATAACCGTCCTCAACAAGGGGGTTACAACAATAATTACAACCGTCAAGGCGGTTATAACCGTGATAATAGACCAGGTGGCTATAACAATAATTACAACCGTCAGGGTGGTTACAACCGTGATAACAATCGCCAAGGCGGATATAACCGAGATAATAGACAGGGTGGTTACAACAATAATTACAACCGTCAAGGCGGTTATAATAACAATAGAGCCGGTGGTTATCAACAACGCAGACCTCAAGGTCCTAACAGATTCAACAATAATAACCGTCGCCCAATGAACAACCGCAACAAAGCTCCAAAACAGTTGCTTGTAAGTAAAGAACAATTAGAACAAATTGAATTGTTGTATAAGTTGATGTTACCACTTCCAAATCCTGATGCTCACGAAGTTATCGGTGAAAAAATCGGTTTGGAACCAAGAAAGGTATTTTTCGGTATCAATTTAGTTAGACAAAAAATGATGCTTCCTAAATTGCCGTTCCCTAAGCGTAAATTGGCAATTACACCAGACCAATTGAATGCTATTAAAATGCTTTATGAACCATTATTACCATTACCTCCAATCGGCTGCCACAAAATTATTGCAGCTCAGTTGAAAATGGATGAATGGAGAGTTCACGTTGGTATCGGTTTAGTTAGAGCTCAAATGGGGCTTGAAAGATGGAATCAAGATAGACCGGATGCTCCGGAAGAATTTAAAAACCAAAAAGCAGAAGCTGAAAAGGCTGAAAAACCAAAAACAACAAGAAAGAAAAAAACAGAAACTCCTGCTGAAGAGCCGGTAGAAACTCCAACAGAAACTGCTGAAGTTGAAGAAGCTCCAAAGAAAAGACGTGGAAGACCTAAAAAGGTTGAAGCAGAAGCTCCGGAAGAATAATTATGACAAAGTATATTTCAGTCGGTAAGATTGTTAACTTTCATGGAATTAAAGGAGAAGCTAGAGTTGGTTATTCTAAAAACCAACAAGTTTTCTTTTTATCTTTAGAGTCTGTTTTTGTAAAAAAAGATAATGAATATCAAGAATTGAAAATAGATTCTGTTCGTCAGAATAAAAATTTTTTGATTGTTAAATTTGAAGGCATTGACTCTATAAATGATATTATTCCTTTGAAGGGTTGTTTACTCTTTGTTGAAGAGGATGTTGTTCGTGAAAATCTTGATGAAGATGAGTTTTTAATTGATGAACTTGTTGGCTTGAATGTTTTTGATGCTGAAACTGATAAGAAATTAGGGTTTGTTATCGGGGTATCAAATAATGGTGCAAATGATTTAATTTCTGTTAAAACAAATTCAAAAAAGATTTCGCTTATTCCGTTTGTAAAAGCTATAGTTCCGGTTGTAGATATTAAGAACAAGAAAATTTTGGTAAATAATATTGAAGGATTGTTAGAATGATTTTTGATGTTTTAACTTTGTTTCCTGAAATTATTCAATCATATTGCGATGTTAGTATTATGAAAAGAGCAAAAGAGGGGGGTGTTTTTTCTGTAAATGCTATAAATCCTCGTGATTTTACTCTTGATAAGCATAAAAAAGTTGATGATACTCCTTATGGTGGTGGTGCCGGAATGGTTTTAGCTCCTCAACCATATGTTGATGCGTATGATAGTATCGAAAAATTAGAAAATTCAATTACTGTAATGTTATCCCCACAAGGAGAGCCTTTGAGTGAGAATTTGGTTTTAGACCTTGCGAAGTATGACCAAATTGTTATGTTATGCGGACATTATGAAGGTTTTGACGAACGAATAAGAGAAATTATCAACCCGAAAGAGATTTCTATTGGTGATTTTGTATTGACGGGTGGAGAGTTGCCAGCCTTGTGCTTAATTGATGCTGTAAGCCGTAAACTTAATGGAACATTAGGCAAAATTGAATCAGCAGAAGAGGATAGTTTTTCAGATGGCTTGCTAGAGTATCCGCAATATACAAAACCTAGAGATTTTAGAGGGTACAAGGTGCCGGAAGTTTTGTTGAATGGTAACCATAAAGAAATAAATGAATTTAGATTGCAACAACAAATAGAGCGAACAAAAACTCGTCGCCCTGATTTGTATAAAAAGTATTTAGAGAATCAAAAATAAATTATTTGAATGTACCACCAGGAGTACCCCAGCCAAAGAAGTTTTTAAGGACTTCATAGCCGGCATATATTCCAAGACCTCCGGCACAAATTTTGCTAGGTAATCCTTTGGTAAATACTGCTCCTAAACCTAAACCGAATGGAACAATGTGCGAAACTAACATTGAAGTAAAGCCTTTTACGTAGCCGATACCTTCATTGATAAATCTTTTCCAGCCACAGTCAAGTTCCATTTCATAAGAGGCATCTTTGATTCCTTCTTGAATTTTACTCATGTTAGTTGAATACATGGAGTTATTTAAGTAAAAACCGGTACTGGCAGCATCTTTTTCACTAGAGTATAAGTCTGCCTGAATTTTACCAAGGTAATGTGCATCGTACGCTACAGCTCCGAGAGCTGCTATTCCGACACCTCTTGTTACCCATTGAGCAGGGTTTTTAGGTAAAATGTTTTTTACTATATTTCCTACTTTCATAACTTACTTACGCCTTATTTTTTGATACTACTTTTTGTTTCTTCTGATTTGGTTTCAGTTTTTTCTTTCTTTTCTGATTTTTCTGTTACCGGAACTTCTTTTTCTACTTGTTTTCCTGACATTTGAAGTAAGATTTTGCTTGCATCTGCTGCATCCATTCCGTAGTGAGCTTTATCATTTTGCATATTTGTTAATACTCCAACGGTAAAGTCATCACCTGTTACAATTCTTCCTTGAAGAGCTGCCATTGCTAGAACTCTGATTTCTTCTGATGGGTCTTGTAACATTTTGTTGATTAATGCAGTTAAGGCTTTGTCGTCTTTTCTTGATTCGTCTTCTTCAAGTCTTGAGTAAACTTCTTTCGCGGCTGATAATCTAACATCTTTTTCTTGGCTATTCAAATAGTTTTCCAAGTTTCTGATGTACTCATCTGTTAATTGGACAATTTTTTTCTTTTCTGTTTTTTTACCGTCTTTGCTTTCAGTGTCTTTTGTTGATGACGTTTCAGAATTTTTGTCTGTTCCTGTTTGTCCATTTAAGTTATTTGGAGAAGAACCATTTGCTCCATTAACATTTCCATTAGGGGTTGTGTTTGCACCTGTTGCACCACTCATTCCATTACCGCCCATTGGGTTTGTGTAATAGTTTGATGGATAGCAAGGTGCATTTACATTATATGTTGGAGGAGTAGCTCCAGGAGGAGTTACTGAGGGGTTAAATATTTGGATGTTCACTCCGGACATAGAAGCAGGAACTTGTACATTCTGTGGTTGTTGCGGAGCTGGAGTTTGTGTTTGAACCGCTTGAGCTTGTTGAACTTGTGATTGAGTCTGTGGAACGTAATAATTTTGCGGATATGAATATTGAACAGGTGCTTGTGCCGGTTGTTGAGTTTGAGTTTCTTGCGGAACGGTCGGTGCTGCACTATTGTTATAGTTGCAGTTATATTTTACCTGTTGTGGAATATTCTGTTGCTGTACGTTTTGACTCGTAACTTGCATGATACAATTTCCCTATTTTCTACACCTAATATAATAAAGTATTTTTGTGCGAGAAAGTTGCGTTTTTGTAAAGTAATGTAAATAAGAAAATTAAAAAACACATTCCTCAAAGAAGAAGGAATGTGCTTTTTGTTTTTAACATTTATAATTTAGCAAAAGCCTAATTTTTCTAATTTTGATTTGTAAAAACCAACATTGATATTAAGTTTTTCGCCAATATTTAATAATAGTTTGATAAATTTAATATCTTTATCTCGAGGTTCTTTTTCATTGTTTTCTAAAATATCACCGATTCTATGATAGATTTTGTTATAATAGACATTTTGAGCTTCTGAAATATCGATTTGAAGGTCAAGTTTTTCTATTATTTCAAATAGTTCCATAATAGTATCCGCCTGTTGAATTTCAAAACTCTTGGTTAATCTGTTTAGGTTAGTGATAATTCTTTTTGCAAAGTTTTTATTTGATG
>CALAWF010000215.1 GCA_937894665.1 uncultured bacterium
CTCGAATTCCTTTCGTAATCATTATTTTTTCACTCCGTTGTACCAATCTTTGGCAAGCATTTCGCTTTTCCCTTCCGGTTTAACTTTGATTAATCTTAGTAGTCCTTTCCCACAGCCTATATCAATTCCTTCTTTTGAGTGAGCGACGATTTGTCCTACTTCTCCAGAGCCTTCAATCGGTTGAGTCTCAATAACTTTGATAATTTTTCCGTTAAACAAGAAATATGCACTTGGACAACGGCAAACCCCTCTAACAAGGTTGTGAATTTCAATATTTGATTTGTTCCAGTCTATTAAACATTCTTCTTTTGTCAATTTATTTGCCATACAAACACCATCTTCACATTGTTTTTGAGGAGTTAGGGTTTTATTTTTTAATCCTTCTAAAGTATCTTCAATCATTTGAGGCGATTTTTGGGCAATTTCATTCCAAAGTTCTTCACAATTCATTGTATCAGAAATTGGAATAACTAATTTTTGACAAACATCTCCACAATCAAGTCCTAATTCTGTAATCATTGTACAAATTCCAGTTTCTTTATCTCCGTTAATAATCGCACGTTGAATAGGGTTCGCTCCTCTGTATTTGGGAAGAAGTGATGCGTGGAGATTAATTGTTTCGAATTTTGGAATATCCAAAACCTCTTGAGATAAAATCTGTCCAAAAGCAAATGTTACAAAAAAATCCGGTTCAAGTTTTTTCAAGGCTTCTTGAATTTCAGGTTCTTTTCTTATAGATTTTGGTTGAAAAACCGGAATATTATTTTCAACTGCAAATTTTTTAATCGGCGACATTTGCAACTTGTGTCCACGACCAGCGGGTTTGTCTGGTTGAGTTACAACTGCTAATACATCAATTTTATTAGAATTATACAAATATTCTAGAGATTTTAATCCAATATCAGGAGTTCCGAAAAATACAATCTTAATCATTTTTTGTTAACTCTTCCTCTAATTCTTTTTCTTCAACTAACGCATTTGGATCAAGATTTGGTAAATTGTGTTTTTTCAAAATATTTTCTGTTTCAAATCTATTGATACAGTGGTCAATGAATAAAATCCCGTCAAGGTGATCGTTTTCATGCTGGATTGCACGAGCCAAAAGTGTACCATCTTTAGCTTCCATAACAAACGGTTTCCCATGTTCATTTAGAGCTTTGACCATTACATTTTTATATCTTCTTACATCTGTGTATGCTTCAGGAAAACTCAAACAGCCTTCATTGCTTTTAATAGCACCACTTTTTTTTATTATTTTAGGGTTAATAAAAACGATTGGATTTAAAGGTTCATTTCCTGTTGAAGCATCAATAACAAATACTCTAACATTCTCTCCAATTTGCGGTGCAGCTAAACCAACACCATTTTTTGCATACATTGTGTCTAATAAATCTTGAACTAAATCGCTGATTTTTTTAGAAACTTTATGGACTTCTTTAGAAACTTCTCTTAATGATGGTTCGCCATAGTGTAAAATTTTTCTTATTGACATATTTAACAACCTTCCTATATCTATGTTTGTCAATATTTTACTATAAATATAGGTATGGGTAAAGTTGAAACTTCGGATGTTTTATTTAACCTTGTGGAGACATTGGTGGCATTGACGGTTTAACGCTAGATGCAACACTTCCCAAGATGAAGCCAATTGCTGTTCCCCAACCAAGATTTCTCCATTTTATTCTTGAAAATGCTTTTGAAGATACCGTGTCCATTAGTGCTTCGGACTTTTTAAAGCTCTTAAAATTATCAGCATAATATTTTTTCATTGTCTTAACTAAATTGTCGTCTGTAAATGTCTTTTTTAATTCTGCACATTTGTTTGCAATATCATCAACATTTTCGTTTACCCCAATATCTTTTAAAAAGATTTTAGATTCTGCACTCAATTTCTTTTTAGAAATTTCTTCTGCGGATTTATTTAATAATTCGATTTTGTCTTCAGCCATTTCTTTTCGAATGTCATAAGCTGTTCTAATGAATCGGTTTTTGGTTACAGGTAAATAGTATGCACTCATCCCGACAACTCCTAGAGTTGCACCCATTCCAAGATTTGCTTTGCTGTTGTTGACATTCATTGACATATAATTGACTCCTTTGTTTTCTTTTTAAAAACACCTAAAAATAAAAATTGCTATTATTATTAAAAAAAAATAACAAAATAAAAAGAAGCGGATACAAAATATCCGCTTCTTCAAATTATCAGGTTTTATCCTTTCAACTATTTTGATTTTTTAGCTGCTGGATAGTAATCTCTTACAACACCTTCAAATGCATCAATATAAATTTGTTTAATATCTGTCATTAGAGGGTATGCAGGGTTAGCACCTGTACATTGATCGTCGAATGCCAATTCAACCATTTCATCAAGTTTTTCATAGAATTCTTTTTCATCGATACCGAATTCTTTGATTGAGAATGGTAAGTTGATTTTCTTCATCAAATCTTCAATAGCCTTGATGTATAATTCAACTTTTTCATCATCATTCTTACCGCCCAAGCCAAGTTCATCAGCTATTTGACCATATTTAGCCTTAGCATTAGGGAATTTGTATTGAGGGAAGATTGCTTGTTTTTTAGGACAATCAACAGCGTTGTATTTGATAACTTGTCTGAATAACAATGCGTTAGCTACACCGTGTGGTACGTGGAACATAGCACCCAATTTGTGAGCCATAGAGTGGCACAATCCTAAGAATGAGTTAGCAAATGCCATACCAGCGATTGTTGCAGCATAGTGCATTTTTTCTCTAGCGATAGGATCGTTAGCACCTTCATTGTATGATCTTTCTAAGTATCTGAAGATTAACTTAGCAGCTTCCAAAGCATTTGAATTTGTGAAGTTAGTAGCCATACAAGATACATAAGCTTCTGTTGCGTGAACTAAAGCATCAATACCTGAAGAAGCTGTTAAGCCTTTTGGCATTCCATCAACAAAGTTAGGGTCGATGATTGACATATTTGGAGTCAAAGCGTAATCAGCGATAGCATATTTTACGTGAGATTCGTCATCCGTAATAATTGCGAATGGTGTAACTTCTGAACCAGTACCTGAAGTTGTTGGGATAGCAACCATAGTAGCTTTTTTACCCAATTCAGGGATTTTACAAATTCTTTTTCTGATGTCTAAGAATCTCATAGCAACATCTTCAAAGTTTGTTTCTGGTTGTTCATATAATAACCACATGATTTTAGCAGCATCCATAGGAGAACCACCACCTAATGAGATGATTACATCAGGTTCATATGGTTTAATCATTTCCATAGCTTGGTTAATTGTAGATAATGTTGGATCTGGTTTTACATCGAAGAAGATTTGGTGATCAATACCAATTTCATCCAACACTTTAACGATACTATCAACAGCACCTGAGTTGAATAAGAATCTATCAGTTACGATGAATGCACGTTTTTTACCTTGAAGTTCACGAAGAGCTAAATCAACAGCACCTCTTTTGAAGTAAACTTTAGGTGGAACCTTGAACCAAAGCATGTTTTCTCTCCTTTCTGCAACGGTTTTGTAGTTAAGTAAGTTTTCAACACCGATGTTACCTGAAACAGCGTTCTTACCCCAAGAACCACAACCTAAAGAAAGAGATGGTTCTAATTTGAAGTTGAACAAGTCTCCGATACCACCAAGAGCTGATGGAGAGTTAATCAATACACGGCAAGCAGGCATCATTTCAGCATACTTGTCAATTCTTTCTTGATGACGAGCATCTGTATAAAGGTCAGCTGTGTGACCTGCACCACCTTTAGATACTAATGTGTAAGCAACATTTGCAGCATCTTCAAAATCTTTAGCTCTGTACATAGTCAAGATTGGAGATAATTTTTCTCTTGAGAATGGGTCATCCCAATCAACTTCTGGTCTTTCAGCTAACAAGATTTTTGAAGTTTCAGGAATATCAAATCCAGAAAGTTTAGCAATATTGTAAGCACTTTGACCAACGATTTGAGGGTGAGCAGTACCACGTTTTGGATCGATGAATGGAAGATCAATCATTTTCTTTTCATCTGATTCATTTAATAAGTAAGCACCTCTGTAAACGAATTCTTTTTTAACTTGTTCGTAGATTTCGTCAACTACAACAACTGATTGTTCAGAAGCACAAATCATACCGTTGTCGAAAGTTTTTGACATCAAGATTGAAGAAACAGCCATTTGAATATCAGCAGTTTCATCAATTAAAGCACAAGCGTTACCAGGACCAACACCTAATGCTGGGTTTCCTGAAGAGTAAGCAGCTTTAACCATGCCAGGACCACCTGTAGCTAAGATACAAGAAATAGATGGGTGTTGCATCAATTGGCTAGATAATTCAATAGATGGAACATCAATCCAACCGATGATATCTTCTGGTGCCCCAGCTTTAACAGCAGCTTCTAAAACGATTTTAGCAGCTTCGATTGTAGATTTAGCAGCTCTAGGGTGTGGTGAGAAGATGATTGCGTTTCTTGTTTTCAAAGCAATCAATGATTTGAAAATTACTGTGGAAGTTGGGTTAGTTGTAGGAACGATACCTGCAATAACTCCAAGAGGATCAGCAACGATTTTAATACCGTCAGCTTTATTTTCTTTAATAATGCCGCAAGTTTTAGCATTTTTGTGTTTATTGTAAATGTATTCAGCTGCAAAGTGGTTTTTGATGATTTTATCTTCTAGAACCCCCATGCCTGTTTCTTCAACAGCCATTTTTGCAAGAGGAATACGAGCTTTATCAGCAGCTGTAGCAGCAGCTTTAAAGATTTTGTCAACTTGTTCTTGAGAGAATTTAGAATAAATTTTTTGAGCTTTCTTAACTCTTTCAACAAGTAATTCCAATTGTTCAGCTGTATCAACCACGTTAGACTTAGTTAAAGTCTTTTCAAGGTTTTCGACAGCTTTTTTGTTTTTTGTTGTCATGTTTTTTCTCCTTTTAGTAACACGCATTAGTATTAATAAATAATATCTTATCTATTTTAATTTGTGAAATTTATCACAATTATATTTTACTACTAAGATAATTCTAAATCAAGTGTAACCTTTACAATCTTTATAATTTCTTTAGATATATTAATGCGGTCATGTGTTTATTCAAAATCGAGGTTCAATACAATAAAAAAAAGAGGGCTAAAGCCCTCACTGGAATTAAGAATAGCTGGAAGTATGAAAAAGATTAATTATATTAAAAGACACATGCTCCATGCTTTGTATTCTCCAGATGGTTAAATTTAAAAACAATTATTTACCTAGGTATCTATAATTAATATTGTCTATTTTGGTAATTTTTATTTGCAAGAAAAGGTGTAGAATAAGGCAATAAGTGCATTTTGTACACTTATTGCTAAAACGCTTATAAATTCAACACTTCCAGCTTCTTAACAAAACTTCATAGTAGGGGTTGACAAACAAAAAGTTATGGTTTATAGTGAAAGTGTTAAAAGAAGTGTTAAACGAACACTTAATAACGAAGGAGGTAACAAGATGTTAACTATAAATCCTGTAAATATGAACTCAAAAAGATATGTTTCTTTCGGTGAAGGAAATATGAATAATATAAATTCTAAAGTTGGTGTTATGTCATTAGACAAAAAACCAAGTGCAAAAATTAACTTTGAAAAAGATATGTACATTACTCAAAAAGCAGATTCTGTACAATCAAATCCATTAAAAGCTATCGGATACAATATTGTTAAGGCTTATAATATACTAGTTACTCCAAGAAGAAGTAACACCCAAACCGAATCAAAATACATTCACTTACCATATATGGCATAGTGAATCACATTCACCAATTAAGAAAGACTTAACTCTTTCATTTACCCCACAAATTAACTGAAACAATTACCCCATTGCGGAGGTTATATTTACAAGAAGTAATATCCATTCTTATATCGCAAAGAATGGATATTGTATTATGTACACTTAATCTTAAAAGTGCCTGTTTTTAAATGTTTTAGCTTGTATAAGTCCGGCTGATTTGACTTTTAGCCCTCTTTGTAATATTCTTAACATATATTGTAATTTTAAAGGTTGCAATTTTGGTATTGATTATGAAAAAGAAAATTCTAATAAGTTTACTTTTGATAGGGCTTATGACTAGCGGAACTTTAATTTTCGCTCCAGCTTCATGTGCAGCTCAAAAGTTAACAAGAAAACAAAAAAAAGAGATTCAGTATTTGGATGTAGCATCTTCTGCTTTTGATATGAAACAGTATGATACTGCTATAGAATATTTCACAAAGGCAATTGAATTAAATCCAACTAATGCAGAGAGTTATACCAAACGTGCAAATGCGAAATACTTGAGTGGAAACTATAAAGATGCCGTTAAAGATTACACTGCGGCACTAGAAATCGATCCAAATAAAGAAAATATTTACTATAATCGAGGAATTGCAAATGCTAACTTAAAGGCCTATGATGCTGTAATTGCAGATTATACAAAAGAATTGGAAGTAAATCCTAAAAATATCAATGCTTACTTAAATCGTGGGACGACAAATGTCATGCTAAATAAATTTGAGGATGCAATTTCTGATTTTACAAAAGCAATTGAGCTAGACAATAAAAATGAAATGGCTTATTACAATCGAGGAATAGCTAAACGTTGTAATAAAGATTACAAAGGGGCATTGGAAGATTATTCAAAAGTTATTGAATTAGATAATAAATCGGTCGATGCTTATAATAATAGGGGGGTAGCTAAGTATTATTTGAAGGATTATTCCGGAGCAATTGCAGATTATGCAAAAGTTGTTGAATTGGATAAAAACTTTAAAAGAGTTTATTATAACAGAGGGCTAGCTAATTTAGGATTATCTAAATACGAAGATGCGATAGTTGATTTTACAAAAGAAATTGAGCAAAATTCTAAAAATGATCAAGCATATTATGATAGAGGCTTGGCAGAAGCTAAGTTAGCTCATTACAGTTCTGCAATTGATGATTATTCGAAAGCAATTGAATTAAACTCTAAAAATGCGGATTATTATGCTGATAGGGGCGAATTATTGTATCGTTCAGGCGGCGATTTGAAAAAAGCTGAGCAAGATTTGACAAAAGCAATAGAATTAGATAATTATGATGCTGAAAAGTATTTAACTCGTGCGATGATTTTCTGCAAGCTAAAAATGTATCTTGTTGCAATTGATGATTTGAACATTGCAATTAAAATCAATCCGAAAAATACAGAAGCATATGATTTACGTTCTTATGCAATAAAATCTTTGACTAGACAAGTTAAATAGACATAATTTCCATCATTCGTATCAGGTTTAAATTTTGACATTGGTGCTATAATTGACTTGAAAAGGAGAGTCTTATATGGAAATTAAAATTGTAAAAAACACAAAAGAAGTCTTGTGTGATGTCTTGGTTGTAAATAAATTTGAAGGTAAAGAAACTTCA
>CALAWF010000216.1 GCA_937894665.1 uncultured bacterium
TCTGGGTTATTAAGTAAATCGTAATTTATTTCATTCTCATTATCTGCAATAGTTGCAGCTACAACCGCATCAGAAGCAACATTCAAAGTTGTTCTAAACATATCTGTAACTCTTTCGATTGTGAATAAGAATGCAAAACCAGCAACTAATTGTTCTGGGCTTAATCCCATTCCGTTTAATATAAGAGCGATTGTAATTAAACCGCCACCAGGGATTCCCGCACAAGTACTAGAGGCAATGATTGCAAGAAGTGCGATTTGGATAACTAGGAATGGCGTTAAATGCACTTGATATGCTTGAGCCAAGAAGATTACAGCAACTGTTTGTAATAAAGCAGTTCCGTCGAAGTTCAAAGTTGCTCCAAGTGGTAAAACGAAACTTGATATTTTATGTGAAATACCTCTCTTTTCACAACATGCAATTGTTAATGGCAAAGTTGCAGAAGAACTTGCTGTTCCGAATGCGACCATTATTGCTTCTGCAATAGCGGAAAATAACATTGGTGCTGAAACTTTTGAGAAGCATTTTAAGAATACCGGATAAACAATAAACATTTGAACTCCAAAACCTACCATCAAAACAAGTAAGTATTTAGAGATTGTTGTAAAAATATCTATTCCGAAGCTGGAAACAGCACTAGCAGTAAGTGCGAATACACCTGGAGCAGCGAAAAGCATAATCCAATCAGTGATTTTCATTGTTGCAGCGAATACAGATTCAAAGAAAGAAACGATAGGTCTATTGACATCTCCTACTTTAGCTAATGCAAGTGCAAATAGCACTACAAATAGGATAATTGGAACCATATTTCCTGTCGCAAATGCTTCAACTGGGTTGTTAGGGATAAAACCTAAGAATAAGTTCAAAATATTTCCTTGCTGCTGTTGCATTGCTGTTGCTACAGATGCTTGAACGCCAGTTGCAATGTTTGCAGAAATATAGTGAGCTGCACCAGCTCCCGGTCTAATGAGTAATGCTAGAGTTGTACCTATGGTTACGGCAATAGTTGTTAAAATTCCGTAGTATAAAACCATTTTAGAACCGAATTTACCAAGCTGTTTGTTATCTCCAACACTTGTAATACCGATAATGATTGCCGATACAACAAGAGGAATTACAACCATTTGAATTAGTCTAATAAACATTTGTCCAACGAAAGTTAAAATATTGGCAACTAAAGCGTTTGGATGTGCATATAAGAATATACCAACAAAAATACCGGCAATAATGCCGAAAAAGATGTGCCAATTTCGTTTAATCCCAAGACCTAATGCAATGAGAATCTGCATGTGAAGCTTCATTTTAATTTATCCTCTTAATTCTTCTTACTATAAACTGTATATGATGAGCCTATTATACAATCTTTTCCGAAAAATATCAATTATATTCTAAAAAATGGTATATTGATATGACGGTTTTTTAATTTAAAATGTCGTAACTTTGTAAATTATTGTAAAATGGCTAGCAAAAATTTTCATTTAGATGGTTTAAGTTCAGCAAGGCATTAAAGATGAAGAATAGTATAACATTTACCGCAAAATTTATTTCCCCTGTAACAGTAAAAAAATTTGCTACAGCTAATAAATATATTCCAACAACAGTTAACGCTGTTGAATTATCCCCAAAAAACAAGAATGATTTAAAATCTTTAGAAACAATAAAAGATTTATGGGGAAACGATTCTTATGCTTGTGAAATTTATGAAGATGCTCGTTATGTGAATGATTATTATGAAGAGTATAGACCTTCATTCTACGCAATAACCAAGCAAAAAGATAGTTTTGAAAAGTTGCAGCCAGAAGAGGTCATCGGACTTTCTGAAACCCAAACGACCTTTGGGAAAATTTTGTCCTTGGATTATTTGCAAACAAATCCAGAATTTCTGAATAAAATACAACCCGCTCTCAAACAAATTGGCACAACTATGCTAGGTTTTATTGAAGATATTAATAAAGGACGCCGAATTGAAATTAACCCGGCTCTTAGTGCAAGGTCTTTTTACTTGCAAAATGGGTATAAACCAATACATGAAAACTCTCATACTCTATTCAAGGACGTGTAAGTTTTAATTTTAAATATTAGATAAGAAAAGACGTAAAAAAAGAACCTCATACGAGGTTCTTTTTAAAAATGGTGGACTTTCGGGGACGAACCTCACACTTTGGGGTTTTCTTAAAAATCCTCGAACTTTTGAAATCCAGTCAGGGCAAGAAAAAAGAGCCCTTGAAGGCTCTTTTTCTAAAAATGGTGGGCATGAAGAGACTCGAACTCCCACGCGTTAGCACTAGTTCCTAAGACTAGCGTGTCTACCATTCCACCACATGCCCATATTTAATT
>CALAWF010000217.1 GCA_937894665.1 uncultured bacterium
TCATCAATAAAATCAAAACTTAATTTATACGGGAAATTATCTCTAGCCTTCAAAGAAGAAATAGTATAAATTTTAGGCCCCGAAATTCCCTTATGCGTGAACAATACATCATTTATCGCCACCCCGCTGATAGAAGAAAAATCTTCTTTGGTCAAAAGACCTACAAGTGCAGGTTTTGGCGGAACAATCTTGTGTCCTAACATCTTAATCAAATCATAAGTAGAATGTCCTACGGTCGAAACTACGGCTTATACGCTCTCATATCTGTTACAACCGAAAATCCATTTTCCAAAACATTCACTCTCAACGCATTTTCTTTTACGAATTTAACCTTACTTAAACTTTTCAAAAAACGCTCTCTAACATCTTTTGAGCTATTAGATTGCGGAAAAACTCGCATATTTTCCTGAACATAAGTTTCAACACCAATCTTTTCAAAAAACTCAATCGTATCAGATGTTGAAAACTTTGAGAAAACAGAATATAAAAATTTTTCTCCTCTAGGATAATTTTTTGCTAACTCCCTAAAATCAAATTCCGCATGACAAAGATTACACCTTCCACCCCCTGTAGGCAAAAGAGTTTTTAGAGGGGAATTTTTCTCAATAACAGTAACCTCAAAATCATTTTGCAAAAAATACGCACAAATACATCCGGCAGGTCCTCCGCCAATGATTACGACCTTAGATTTCAACTCTTGTACCATACAAAAACACCATTTCAGGATTTTCTAAATCGTCATGCAATTGAGTAATCGTTTTATGCAAAACCGGATGTTCAAAATTTGGGATTAATTCCAACAACGGTACCAGCGTAAAAGCTCTTAAATGCAAGTATTTGTGAGGGATTGTCAAGTTTTCATCATTCACAATTTCTTTGCTATAGAACAAAATATCAATATCTATTGTTCTATCTTGATAGCCTTTTTGTTCAATATCACGTTTGCGCCCTAATTGTGCCTCAATTCTTTGGCATTCTTCCAACAATTTTTGCGGAGAAAGAGTTGTTTTTACCTCAACAACCGCATTAACAAACCAGTTTTTAGTATCCATTCCCCACGGTTCAGATTCATAAAAAGCAGAAGTTCTAATCAAAGAAATTCCATCAGCAGCATTCAAAAGACTTGTTGCCTGTTGCACAAAACCAATTCTGTCACCTTTATTTGAACCTAAACTTAAATACGCTATAGCCATACCAGTATTTTAAGATTTTTCAAAAAACTTGTCAATAGGGGAAAATATATGTGGCGGGTAGCTGCATAGCTTCCACTTAAATAAATCTGTTGTTAACATCCAAGAACAGATTTTATGCTATAATCATGGCATGCTTATTTATAGAATTTTATCAACAATCTTATTTTTAATCTCGTTACCTGTATATGCGGCAGTTAGAAAAATCGAAGGAAAATCTTTCGGCTGGAAAGAAAAGTTCGGCGATTTTGATGCTCCTGATTTGGGTGACAAAGTTATTATGTTTCACGGGGTTTCTGTTGGAGAAGTCATTGCTCTTGAAAATTTAATCAAAAAGACAAAAGAAACTTTTCCTAACTACAAAATTGTTGTAACCACCGGAACAAAGACAGGACAAGAGATTGCACATAAAAAGTATGATAATGTTGCAGATTTTATAACATATTTCCCGTTCGATATTACTTTTTGCGTAGAAAAATTCTTGAATAAGATTAATCCGAGTGTTGTTCTAATTGCTGAAACAGAATTGTGGCCGACTTTTGCAGCATATTGCCACAAAAAAGGTATTCCGCTTTTTGTAATCAACGGCAGAATTTCTGATGCA
>CALAWF010000218.1 GCA_937894665.1 uncultured bacterium
AATTGAACTAAAGTTTCACTTGCAAATGAGCCTTTCTCATTATCATAATAGCCTCTTGATTTTTCACTTTTAACATTTCCATTATCATAGTAAGTATATTCATTTGAATTACAATTACTTCCGTCATCAACATATCTACGTTCAATTGTACGTGAAATTAAATTTCCAGTTTCATCGTATTGACACTCCTCAGTACTATCAATACTTCTTCCAAGCATCAAACCAGCATCTGAATCATAGGATGTGGTTTTTGTTTTTACCCCATTTTTATATTCAGTTTCATAAGAAATTTGAACACTTCCATCTGCTTTATAAAAAGTTTGTTTTTCTGATAACAAATTTCCATCTGCATCTTTTGTTGTTTCAGTTATCATGTCACATGAGCCATCATAAGGATGTAAATATTTTTCTGATTTTGTTTCTGTAACCAATGGAGTCTTTTCTAGTGTATTAGTTTTTGATTCTTCTGTTGGAGCTTCGTTTTCACCAATCATTGTTGTATCTTTTGCAGTATCTTCTACTGTTTTAGGGTCAGTGTCAACTGTAGGTGTTTCTTCTGTAGCTTCTGTACCATCTGTACCATTAATTGCATTGATAAAATCATCATATACAGATTTTAATGCGTCTTGAAATTTTGAAATAATTTTATTTTTATCTTCTTCGCTCATTTGTTTTGCATATTTTTCGAATGATGAAGAATCTACTTTTGTCAAAGTTACTTTGTCAACATTTGTGTTATCACTAAGTAAAGATTTAGCCTTGTCTTCAACTGCATTCTTTAAATTATTATTATTTTCTACCAATGTTTTAAATTCGAATTCGTTTGGTTTTTTACTTACTGCATTGTGAGAAGCTGCCCATAAACCCATGATAAAAATTCCTTATTTATTGTCCCTAACAATTTTGCTATCGGAATATTTATTTCATGACTTTAGGAAAAAATATAATTTCCCTCACCTCATATCATATCATATCATATCATATAGTGCATTATATCTGTATTTCAGCTATTTTAAATTCGTATTTACAATTGTTTACAATTATGGTTTTGCAAAAAATCAAACCAAACATGTCATTCTGAAAGCGTAAAAATTTGTGAGTGAAACGAACTTAAATTTTGAGCTGTTCAGAATCTTACCAATGGTGAATGGCAAAATTTAACGTTGGTAAGACCCTGAAATAAATTCAGGGTGACATGAAAGGTATGGCAAGACTTAAAATAAAATTTCATAATAAAACAGGGGCGAAGCCTACGGCTTCGCCCCTCTGTTAAATCTCATTTTGTTTGGGTAGAAACCCCAACCTACAATCTTTATTCCGTTGGGCAAGTATGCCCAACCTACATTTTCTACAATGCCATATTTTTAATATCAGTATATGCTGAAATTATTTTATTTCTTGTTTGTAATGCCATTTGCATACTCAAAGATGCTTTTTCTTCTGCAATCATCAAGTCGTGAACGCTTACATCTCCGCCCATTGCAAATTCTTCTTGTGCGGCTTCTGCTGCTAATTTTTTATCGTTAACATCATTCAATCCATTTGAAATTGCTCTTTCAATTTGTTTCATCAAGCCACCAGCTGTATCAGGTGCTGGTTCAGGTTTTTCAGCTTTTGCAACTTGCATGTTCAAAACTTTATCAAAATCTGTTTCTTTTGAAACATCCATTGGTTGATTAAAAGTTGCACTACCTTTTAAAAAATTGTTATAACCTGTTATCGGTTTAAAATTATACCCTTCAACTTGTCCGATAAATTCCATTTCTATACCCCTTAAATTTTTATTTTATTTCCCTTATTTTTTGACTAACTAAATTTGTAATGCTGATTGAATCATTGATTTAATGTTTTCTGCAACAACTGAGTTTGCCTCGTAAGCTTTTGATGCAGAAACCATGTCAACCATTTCTTCTACAACATTGATATTTGGTAAATCTACATACCCATTTTCATCAGCATCCGGATGTGATGGGTCATAAACAGTTTTAATTGGATTTTCTGTTTCATGAATTTGTTCAATTCTTACGCCGTTTGAAACATAACCTTGATTCAAAGCAATACCTGTATTAATATGCAAGTTGCCTGAATTTGGATCAAATCTTGCATCAGGATTATTTACAGAAAAGTTTGATGGACCTCTGTTCATATAATCTTGATAAACGGCAGCAAAGCTAACATCTTTTTTGATATAAACACCTTTTGTGCCATCAGGTTTTCTGGTAGTATTTACGTTTGCAATATTACTTGCAATCGTATCCATTTTTACTCTTTGAGCTGTCATGCCTGAAGCTGCTATATCAAAACTGTTAAAACTCATTTTTACTTACCTACTTACCTTTTAAAATCATTATCTATATTATTGACTCTTTAAGATTTCATTTAATCCTGTAAATGCACGTTTTTCTAAATTTGAAAGAATTACGTACTTTGTACCGGCTTTTGTCAAATCCATCATTTCTCTTTCTAATTCAACATTATTGCCGTCTTGTCCACCCTCTGTAAAAACATCATCCATAACTTGAGGAGTGTAGTTTTTATAAAGATTTGATTGCAAGAATTTTGCTTCTTGCGTTGTCAAACTCTTTGGTGGAGCTGGATTTATAGAACCAACTGCCATAAAGTCTTCAACAGTCTGTGGTGTATATTTGATACTATTTTGACCCTTAATATAGTTTTTTAAGTTATCTTTTTCAATAATATCAGCAAGCTGACTTTCAAAAGCAACTTCTTTTCTTTGATAATTAGGAGTCATAACATTAGCTATGTTTGCAGAAATGGCATTTTGTCTAGCCATTAAGCCGTCTAAACCTAGCTTTGTTATATTCATAGTTCTTGATGTTAGTAAATCTACCATCGAATTTCCCCTTATACAACCATTGGTACGCTAACTTCAAATTGTGTTGAGTCAGCATCTGATTTCAACATTCTCAAATGTCCGTTTTGTTCTTCAATCGTTTTCTTTGAGAAGAATAGTCCAATTCCTGAACCTTTTTCTTTTGTTGTAAATCCTTCATTAAAGATTTGTTCTCTTCTATCAATACTAATAGGTTTACCTGTGTTTTCTACAACAACTGATGCATGTAATTCATCAGACATTGAAGTTTTTACACGGATTTCACCTTTTTCGTCAATTGCCTCAGCTGCATTTTTGATTAAGTTTACCAATACACCGATAAATTTATCTCTGTCAGCTTCTACTTCTACTAAAAGTTCGTTTTCTACTTTTACTTCAATTTCTTTGTCGCCACTTTGTGCGTACACGCTTGCTAATTCACAAGCTTCACTTACCAATTCATTTAATTCGCAAGGTTTAATGTCAGCAGTCTTGATAGATTTTAAATCCATCAATGAATTATTTGCCATTTTTAAGGCTTTTTTAATTGTTTTTAGCTGAGCATTGTCACCTATATTTTTTTCTAATAACTCTGTGTACAAATCAATAATTGAAAGTTGATTTTTTAATTCGTGAGCAACATAGCTTGATTTTTTATTAATAAAATCTAATTGTCTTGTTGCTTCGTCATTTTTAACCATTTCGTCTTGTTCAATTGATGAAATCATTACGTCTTGGTTAATTTCATTCAACATATCTACAACTTTTCTCAAAGATAAGTTCATCAACACGTTATCACGTCTATCTGGTTTGTATGTATCTTGATAATGTTGTAAATTCTTTGTACTGTTTTCCTTAATATAATCGAACGATACGCATAAATCTCTTGAGTTGTACAAGATGTAATATCCTGCTCTATCTCCATTTGGATCAACTACGTCATAATCCCAAATAAAACTTGCACCAAATCTTTCTGTTAATACGTATACAAATTCTGTATTTTCCCAACATTCTTGTTTTAATAGTTCAGAACCTTTTCCAAAATCGTATACATCTACGTTTGCAAATTCTAATCTCTTAATTAAACTTTCTAATCCCTTTTTGTCATTTAATCTGTATAAAACTACCCCTGCTGCCGGTGTGTCTAGAACTGGTTCTAACATTGTTCTTACCATACCAACAATTGTTTGTTTTTGTAATGTTTTATTTTCTTGTATATAAATTAAGTCTTTTAATTTGTTGTTTCTCTTTAATACTACCATTTTCTTTTCCTACCCTTTTATATATTTGTCGTGCCACATATATAATGTAACACGACAAATTGGTACATTATATGAAAGGAACTTTTATTATACCTTTACTAACTGTTTTGTTCTTTTTTTCATAAATCCATTATTGATTGCATATAAAACTGCTTGAGTTCTATCATTTACTTGCAATTTTTGGAAAATGTTGTTTACGTGAGTTTTTACAGTTGTATCAGATATAAATAATTTTTCTGCAACACCTTTGTATGTTACGCCTTGGCATAATAAATCTAAAACTTCTTCTTCTCTTGCTGTTAAGAATGACAAGTAGTTGTCTTCTTGAACTGTTTCTGTTTTTTCTTCGATAACTTGTTGTTGGAAATATTCGAAGAATCTTGAAGTTAAGCTTGATGGTAAGTATACTTTACCGTCTGCTACTTCTTCTAA
>CALAWF010000219.1 GCA_937894665.1 uncultured bacterium
TCACTCGACTCAACTCCGTTTCGCCGGTTCAGCTAGTGTCCCACAAGGGGCGAGGGAAAATTACTCTGTCCTTGCGAGCGAATGCGAAGCAATCCTGCTATTTTTTCTTTCAGGTTGGGGTAGAAACCCCAACCTACATTAAAATTTTAAAGTATGAGATAAAAAAATAAATTAAAAGCTGGATTCTTTCGGGCTAAAGCCCTCAGAATGACGTAATCATAACGAACTTATTCCCCAAGTGTCGATTGTAAAAACACTATGATATTTAAAATAATGTGATATAAATAAAAAGGGAGAACTTAAAAATGAATAAAAAAACAATCATTACTATTTTAGCAATTTTAATTATACCGGTTCTTGCATTTTTCGGATTGACATTCCACAAGGACACCTCAACTGTTGCAGAAGCTAAAGGCAAACCACAAATTATAAAATTTTCATCAACTATGTGCCTTGAATGCAAAGAAGTGGAAAAAGTTTTCAAAGAAATTTTACCTAAATATGAAGACCAAATCACTTATACGGAAATCATCGTTGACAGTCGAGATGATATGAAAAACAACATGATTAAAAAATATAATGTCCAACTTGTTCCGACAATTATTATGTTAAATTCTGACGGAACCCAATACAAAAGAATTGAATCATCAATTCCTAAAGAAGAAATGGAAACATATATTAAAGGATTAAAATAATGGAAAACTTAACTCAATTATTTTCAACACAAAGCAGTATTTATATATTATTTGCAGCAGCATTTTTAGGCGGTTTAATTTCTTCTATTTCACCGTGTTCACTATCAATGCTACCTCTAATCATTGGTTATATCGGAGGTTATTCTGATGAAAAACCGCTAAAAACCTTGTTACAAATGATTGTATTTGTAATCGGTTCGGGTATAGTTTTCGCAGTTATTGGAGCAATTTGTGCTTTAACCGGAAAAATGTTTATCGGAAATCCTTATTTTGCATTGATTGTCGCATCCGTTATTTTAATTATGGGACTCAAAATCATAGGAGTTCTTGATTTTGACCTACCACCTGTTATAAAAGAAATTCCCAAAAACGAATTTAACAACGACTTTTTATATCCGTTAATTTTAGGTGCTGTTTTTGCACTAATTGGAACACCTTGTTCAACTCCAATTTTAGCAAGCATTATGGCCTTTGCATCAATTTCAGCAAAAATCAGTTCCGCTGTTATTATGCTGTTCCTATTTTCAATAGGTCAAGGTTTAATCTTAATTTTGGCAGGTTTTATCACATCTAAAATCAAAACAAGCGAAAAATTTTATCAGCTTTCCGAAAAAATTATGAAATTCAGCGGAATATTGCTAATCCTTGTTTCATTATATATTTTTTATAAAATTTTCGGCGGTATCCTTGTAAAATAAGTCGAAATATAGTATCATATATACATATTTCAGACATTTTTAAGGAGTAGGTATAATGAAAACATACGAAGGGCAATTAACAACATCGAAAGATGAAAAATTTTGCATAATTATTTCTAGATTTAACGACTTTATCGGTTCTAAACTTTTGTCAGGTGCAATTGACGAATTGAGAAGACACGGAGTTGCCGAAGAAAATATAGAAATCGTTAAAGTTCCGGGAGCTTTTGAAATCCCTGTTATTGCAATGAAATGTGCAAAATCAGGGAAGTACAATGCAATTATTACATTAGGAGCAGTAATTAAAGGTTCTACACCACACTTTGATTATGTTTCAGCAGAAGTTTCAAAGGGTGTTGCTCACGTAAGTCTTCAAACCGGTATTCCTGTAATCTTTGGAGTTCTTACAACCGATAACATTGAACAAGCAATTGAAAGAGCTGGCACAAAAGCCGGCAATAAAGGGGCAGATGCTGCTAAAACCGCAATTGAAATGGCAAATTTGGTTAAATTAGTGTAGATTCAAAATCGGATTTTTCTGAATTTTGAAAAGGAGTTGAGTATGACAGAAGCAATTACCGAGTACAGAAACGAAAACACCAAGGATATTGATTTATTATCAACTATCGACATGGTTAGAAAAATGAACGAAGAAGATCAAATTGTAGCAAAAGTTGTTGGAGATGAAGCTCCAAATATCGCTAATGCAATTGATATTATCGCAAAATCGTTCCTCAAAGGTGGAAGATTATTCTATTTCGGAGCAGGAACATCCGGCAGACTTGGAATTTTAGATGCTTCTGAATGCCCGCCAACTTTCAGCGTTGACCCATCAATGGTACAAGGTATTATCGCCGGAGGACCAAAAGCTATTTTACAAGCAGCAGAAGGTGCTGAAGATAACTTTGACGAAGGTAAAAAAGATGCAAATATTCTTACAGATAAAGATGTATGCGTTGTAATTTCAGCAAGCGGAAATCCCAAATATCTTCTTGGCGTACTTGAAAAAGCGGATGAAATAGGAGCAGCAACTATTGCTATCACTTGCAACTCAAAAGGTAAAATTGCAGAAGAAGCAGGACATGTTATTTGTGCAGAAGTTGGACCGGAAGTTATCGCAGGCTCAAGCAGATTAAAAGCCGGAACTGCACAAAAAATGATTTTGAATATGCTTTCTACAGGGTCTATGATTAAAATAGGAAAAACTTACGAAAACTTTATGATAGACTTGAAAGCGGTAAATGAAAAACTTAAAGATAGAGCTATCCGTATTGTTTCACAAATTGCAGGCGTAACAAATAGCGAAGCATTGGCTTCATTGTTAAAATGCGATTGGGAAATCAAAACAGCAATTGTAATGAACCAATTGAAGGTTGATACGGAAGAAGCAAGATTAGAATTAAGAAAACACGGCGGAGTTTTGAGAAAAATTATCAACACCCAAACCGTGTAGGAGGATAAGAAAGAGATGAAATTAACAGTACTTGGAGCAGGATGTTGGGGGCTTACTTTAGCGTGGCTTTTAACAGATAACTTTGAAAATATTACCATCTGGGGTAGAGAACAAGACCTATCTCAAGATTTGATAGAAAACAAACACACAACAAAACCTCTTGAAGTTCAATTAGATAAAAAAGTTGAAATCACATCAGATTTAGCTGGTGCAATCAAAGATGCCGATATTATTTTATCAGTTATTGCAACGTCCGGAACTCGTGATGTTTGTGAACATCTGAAAATTGCAGGGATAAAATCAGAACAAGTACTTGTTAATGCTTCTAAGGGTATTGAAGTTCCATCTCTTATGAGAATGTCAGAAGTTATAAAAGATGTTCTTCCAAACCAAAAACTAGTTATCCTTTCCGGACCAACCCTTGCAAAAGAAGTTCTTCAAGGAAAACCAACAGCAGCTTGTGTAGCTTGTGAAGATATTGAAACAGCACAATTTGTTCAAAAAGCATGCAATGTTCCTAATAGATTCAGATTATACACAAATACTGATGTAATCGGAGTTGAACTTGGTGGAAGTTTAAAAAACGTAATTGCAATAGCTTCTGGGTTTGCTCATACTATGAATCTTGGTGACAACTGCTCAGGAACACTTTTAACACGTGGGATGGCTGAAATTGTAAGAGTAAGTATCCAACTTGGTGCAAATCCTTCAACTCTATACGGACTTTCCGGAATGGGTGATTTAATTGCAACTTGTTCTTCTCCTATGTCAAGAAATTATACCGTTGGTTCAATGCTTGCAAAAGGTAAAAAAATTAACGATATTTTAGCAGAACTTGGTTCTGTTGCAGAAGGGGTAAAAACTTCTAAGGCAATTTGTGAATTAGCAAAAAAATTAAATATTGAAGTTCCTGTATCAAACGCAATCTACGAAGCTGTTTATACAGATATTACTCCGGAACAATTGCTATCAAAATTGATGAATAGAAAACTGAAAGAAGAAGAAAGATACGTATAATGAAATTTGCCGTTAGATATTTAAAAAATACATTTTATCCGCTAAATGTTCCAGATTCGATGAAACTGGAAGATGGGCAAATGGTAATTGTCCGTACTGAAAAAGGTGAAGAAGCCCTAAAAGCATTTATTGTAAATTCTCAAGTTGAAAAGATTTGGGAACATTCCAAAAATAAACCTGAGCCTCTTCCGGTTATTAGAACAATGACCCAAAGAGATTTGCAAACTCTTGAAGAAATAAAAAAAGAAGAAGTTACGGCTTATTTCAAATGCCAAGCTCTTGTCAAACAACACAAACTCTCAATGAATCTTGTTCAATGCAGAATTACGTTTGACAGAAGAAAAATAACTTTTTATTACACCGCACCGGAAAGAGTTGATTTTAGAGCATTATTAAAAGACTTAACTCAAGTATTCACAAGAGTCAGAATTGATTTACGCCATATTGGGGTTAGAGATGAAACCTCCATTTTAGAAGGCGTTGGACTTTGCGGACAGCCGTTCTGTTGCTCAAGTTTTCTTAGAAAATTTGCAACAATCAATGTTAAACTTGCTAAAGACCAAGGAATGCCAATTGCTCCGGGGAAAATTTCCGGAACTTGCGGAAGACTTTTATGCTGCTTGACTTATGAATATTCAAACTACATTGATGCAGCAAAAGGAATGCCTCCAATTGGTTCTTCTGTAATGACAACAGAAGGTCTTGGAAAAGTTTGTTATCTTCAATTTATGAGCGGGAAAGTTGCAGTCAAAATGGAAGATGGAAAAACCAAAGAATTTGACAAAAACGATATTGAAATGGTTGATGCAGATGTTAATGTTGAAATCGATGTTCCTGCAATAAATAATTATCCGGATGAAGATAGCTCGAATATTGACATTAAACAACTCGAAGATGACAAAAACAGTTCAACAGGAAATATTTAAACTAAAAAAGCAAAAGGTAAAAACCTTTTGCTTTTTTAGTATGTTTGATTTTATAATATGAGCGAGGATTCTTCATTAAGAACCCCACAATGAAGTAAGTAAAAAATTTAATGGAGAAAGATAATGAGTGTACTAGAAGCTGGAATGATGGTTTGCTTTGGAGCAAGCTGGCCTTTTCAAGTAGTTAAAACATTTAAGTCAAAAGAAGTTGGCGGAAAAAGTATTTTATTTTTATGGTTGGTAGAAATCGGTTATGTAATGGGAATGCTACACCACATATTATATGCACCCGACAAAGTAATCTACTTATACTTAATGAACTTTATACTGGTCGGAGCAGATATGACGTTGTATTACAAATACAAACACGATGCGAAAGTTAGAGCGGATTTAGCCAAAGCAGAACTTCCTGCAAATGTTGTACCGGAAGAAGTTCCTGTTGAAGTTGAATAAGCATTTATAATTTTTCTTCGCCTTTAATCGTAAGGGATAAGGAACAGGGAAATAAGGGAATAAGTTCGTTACGGTTACGTCATTCTGAGGGCTGAACTGTTGAAATAGGTAAGATTATTTAGCAAATTTACCGAAGAATCTCTGACCGAACGCTATTGCAAAAATTGGTCGGCGTGGCAACGCCGACTTTACATATAAATTTACTTATACTGTTTTTTACCAATAAAATCTTTCCAATATGTTCCGTTACCCTTCGGGCTGATGTCATGAACTGCATAATATGCACAAGCAAGAGTCCCTGTATATCCAGATCCATTACAATATTGAGAAGACGCTTTCAATGTAGTTGAATAATGAGCATAAGCATTACTAGTATAATCGTTATCTGGGTGGTCTGCTCCTTCAGGAATAATATGACCATCTGTGGTAAATAAAAAATAAAATATATCTATTCCTAAAGTATTTGGTCTTTTATCTCCATTCAAATCAACACACAATCTTGGTCCATTAAACCCGCCTTTAGGTGCATCATCAAACCAAATGTACTTACCTGAAATATCATTTCTCATACCAACATTATCGCACATTGGTAATGTTTTA
>CALAWF010000220.1 GCA_937894665.1 uncultured bacterium
TAAAGCCCTCAGAATAACGAATGTGTATAATCTTTTTCAAATTCTGTCATTGCGAGCGAAGGTGAAGCAATCCAGCTTATTCTTAATGTCGGATTAGTAAATCCAACCTACAATTTTATTCGGTGGACTGACAAGTCCATCTTATTAACTTATTTAATAAAATCTTCTAAAATTTTACCTTCTTCACCCTGAA
This sequence comes from uncultured bacterium, assembly GCA_937894665.1. Classification (GTDB taxonomy): domain Bacteria; phylum Cyanobacteriota; class Vampirovibrionia; order Gastranaerophilales; family Gastranaerophilaceae; genus Zag111. The sequence continues at coordinate 194 of CALAWF010000220.1, forward strand.
ATCCGTTTGAATTTGTATGTCTTGGATAGCAATCTTTTTCAGGTAATTGCATATAATCACCAAATGTTTGTGTTAAAACAAAATCCGTATCGTTAGGACAAGGAAAATCAATACCTTCATAATTTATTGTTTTTAATGGAAAGATTTTATCGTAATCAAAGAAATAATTATCATACGGATGTGGATAATCCATTCCATAAAACAATGATGGCTCAATATTTTTATCGACTTTGTGATTTTCTAAAATATATTTATCAGTAAGTTTCTTAAATCTTTTACGCATTTTTTGCGGTTGATTTATAAAAAATGGGCAAAGAAGTTTGTAATAAAATTTGTTTCTAACTTTCCCTATTTTTTCCGTGATTTTTAATTTTTCTTCGAGGTCTGTTTTCTTGTAATAATAGTCATATGGGAAAATATCTATAGCAATATTTGGAAGTTTTTTATGCAAAATTTTAAGAAAACATTTATTCTTACCGTTGTTATTAAATTCTAAATATAAATCTTCATAGTTTGGAATTCCATTTTTATAAAGTTCAATAAATTTTTCATAATCTTCTCTTGGCATACCTAAATCGACATCATCATCCCAAGGAATAAATCCTTTATGACGAACAGCACCTAAAAGATTACCAAAATCCAACCAGTATTCAAAATTATTTTCTTTGCATAATTCATCGAAAATTTTCATCATTTTCAAATCAGCAAGTTGAATATTGCGAAGAGTTCCTTCTGCTTTTGGAATTTCTGAAACAGGACATTTGAATTTGATATATTCAATACCTGATTCTTTTACGCTTGGTTTTATAAACCTAATTCTAATCCCTGCAATGTAAATAATTACTCTATTTGTACTTTTTGTATCAATAGAAAAAAGATATTTCAAATTATCTTTCAAACTCATAAACTCTCACAATTCCATAAAAATTATTTATACTCGTAAATTTTACCTTAAGGCAAATAAAAAGTAAATATTATTACAAAACCTTGATTTTTGTACAAAAATAGATTATAATAATTGACTGTAACCAGTATTGTAAGGGGTAAATCCAATGACAGAAAAAATTACTATTCGTTCAGACCGTAACACAGATTACAAATTCATGTACAAAGGTGAAGAAGTTGTTTTAGGTGCAGGTAAAATTATCGGTATTGCTGATGGTTTGGAACACGTTGTTCTTCCTACTTGTGCAATGAAGATTATGAATAATTTAATTGTTATTAAAGATGATGTAAAAAAATAGATTAAGTATTCAAAAAATGTTTTAAATTAAAAAAGGCTTAAGGTTTTCCTTAGGTCTTTTTTGTTAGTGTATATAAGTAAAGTATGTTGGGCTTACCAACCCAACGAATGAAATTGTAGGTTGGATTTACTAATCCGACATTAAGAATAAGCTGGATTGCTTCGCCTTCGCTCGCAATGACAAAATTTGAAAAAGATTATACACATTCGTCATTCTGAGCGAAAACGGAACAAGTTTAGTTTGCCACCCTCTCCATAACTTAATGCAAATGTCATTCCGAACTTGTTTCGGAATCTCTATCTAAACGCTATAGTTAGAGATGCTGAAACAAGTTCAGCATGACAAATTTGTTTAGTTAAAAATTTTTTGCTCTGCTCAGTATAACGAATGCGTTTAAGATTTATAGAGGGGTTCGGGGGCATAGCCCCTGATGACTCGAGCCATTTGGTCATTCGTGTTTTTCTTTTATAAATATTTTCCCTCGCCCTTTTTTAAAGGGAGAGGGGGTAGGGGTGAGGGTTTTAATTTCTTTTTTCATCGAAATAAAAAAGAAAAAGTGAACGATTAAATTTAAATGTTGGGTTAGAAAACCCAACCTACATAATGACATAAAGAACTTAGTGTCTCAGTGCCATAATGCCTTAGAGCCTTTTTGTAACGAACCTATTCACCTATTTCCTTCTTCCCTGTCCCTTAAAAAACCTATTTTTGCGTTCCTAACCAATCTATCATTGGGCGGATTTCGCCGGATTCTATATTATATTTATGTGCAAGCTGACTATTCAAAATTCTATCAATTCTTAGGTTAACTCTCGGAATATAATCAACATGCAATTCTTTATTTTCACTATCGTAATTTTCTGAATAATTCAAACCATAATGAACACAGGCAGGCAACATTGTAACACCTTTTATATCATCATAATAACAAACTCCAAAAGTTCTACAAATAATACCTCTGTACTGATAAACAGAACACTCACCGTTTATCAAAAACGGACATCTGTGTTCAAATCTTTTTTCACCCTTATATTCTTTTTTATCCATCAACAAATTTCTAATATTTTGTTGAACTAAAATTCTTCTATTTTCCGGTAGCTGTAAATAACCTTGAGTAAGATATGCAAATTCAAGCTGTGAAAAAGGATATTCTCCAATTTCACAGCATAATGAACAACCTTTATGACATTTTACATACTTCTTTTGATTTTCGAAAAGTTGAGCAATTATATCGTCAAAATCTTTTAGAAATTCTTCGTATTGTTTTAGCATTTTCAGATTATTTACCTTTAATCATTGTGTAACGTCTTCCAACTTTTATTACATTATAATTCAATTTGCCTTCAATTACATTCATTTCTTTATTCTTAATAATTACAACATAATCATTTTTAGCCAAATCATCTTTAACGCTATCAACACTCAAACCAGTCGTAGAATTATAATCAACTTTTTCATCATTATAATAAAGCAGTGAATATTTTCTATCCATATTAAATGAAGATATTTTGTAATCATTATCCTTTGCAAAAGTTGCAAATTCGACTAAATCCTGTTGACCAAATCTATAATCAACTTCAAAAAATTCTTCTGTTGCAAATGCTGAAATTACGGTCATAAATAAAACATAGAAAATAAATACACCGATATATTTTTTGTATTTTACTGATAACAATGAACCTAAACCAAAAACGATTAAACAAATCAATGCAAACCATTTGATTTCTGCAATATCATAATTTAATTGAGCCGGTAGATAAAATTGAGTAAACATTGCAATAATACCGGCAACTACACATATCCATCCAAAAATTTGAACAGATATATTTATTGGTTTTTCGTGTTTTTTCTTATCTACATAATCTTGCCACATCAAACCTACAATTATTGCTAACGGGTAGTAAATCGGCAAAATATAAGTTGCTAATTTTGTTGAAGATGATGAGAAGAAAAACATTATCCAAATAACTGAAACCCAGCACAAAGCCAATGCTTTATGAACATTATCCATACTTGCAAAATCAAAGTTTTTTACTTTTTCTACATAATGTAATTTACCCCAGTTTTTAATCTTATCAACAAAAACTGCAATCATTGAAAATATCCAAGGAATAAATCCCCATAATACAACTAAGAAATAATAATAGAACGGTTGTTTTCTACCTATTTCATTATTTGCTGTATTCAAAAATCTATGCAAATGATGTTTTATAATATATTCATTATAAAATAACGGATCATATTTTTTGAACATTATTATATGCCAAGGTAAAACAATTAATAAAAATATTATTATCCCCGGAATTATATAAAGAGGTTTAAAAATTTCTTTGAATTTTTTAGACATAATAGATGTAAAAAATACTGTTCCAAAAGGAATAGCAATCCCAGGAATACCTTTAGCCATAACAGCTAAACCGGTAAAGAAATAAAAAGCCCACCAATAAAATTTCTTATGATTTTCTTGGCAAAAATAAACTTGGAAATAGCAAACTAAAGCAAGTCCAACATAAAAAGTTAAAACAATATCAAGAATTGCATATTTTGCAAGCATAATAAATTCTAAAGAAGTTGCTAAAATTAAAGAAGTGAAAACACCAAATCTTCTACCAACTCTTTTTCTTCCCGTAAAATAAACAACAAATGAAAAAATAAAACCTAATAAAGCTACAGGAAATCTTGCAGTGAACTCATTAACTTTTCCACCCCATAAAGCAAAAGACAAACATTCTTGCCAAAAATATAAAGGTGGTTTTTCAAAGAAATATTGACCATTCAAATATAAAGTCAAAAAGTCTTTAGAATGAAACATATCTCTAGACATTGCAACATATCTTGTTTCATCAACATCCATTAATGAATAAGTTCCAATACCATAGAAGAAAATAAAATAAAATAAAATAGCTAAACCGACAACTGTTAAAACTTCACTATGTTTATTGCAAAATTCAACAATTTTATTCCAAATTGAAAATAATTTTTCTTTCAAAATTTAATCCCTTTCCTAGTAAATTCCCTAGAGAATTATACTATAAAATTATACATTCAGATAATATGATTTTATTAACTATATGTTAGTTTTTTATTAGTTATAACAATACAATATAAATATATATTTATAATTAATAAATACATGTTCATGTTAGTAAGCATTAAATATTTGTAGAAAACTTTTGAAACTATCTCATAGTCAAACTTACAGCTTTCAAAACTTTTGTAGAAAACTTTC
>CALAWF010000221.1 GCA_937894665.1 uncultured bacterium
CTTTTTTAGCAGGTTCAGAAGCTGCCGGAGCTTGAGCTGAAGGAGCTTGACCAACTGCAGGAGCTGCTGTTTGAACAGGAGCAGATGCAACCGGAGCAACAGGAGCGACAATAACATCTTTTCTCAAAGTGATAGCTTGTTCACCATCTTCAAGAGAAATTTCAGTCAAACCTGTATCTGCTAAAACTTTTGCTAATTTTTCTATATAATCTGTTTCAAATTTCATCTATTTATTTCCTTATCTAAATTGTATAACTTACGAAAATTATACTCTATCTAAATATTCATTAGTTCTAGTATCAACTCTGATAATATCACCATTTGCAACGAAGAATGGAACGTTAACAACAGCACCTGTTTCCAAAGTTGCAGGTTTTGTACCACCTTGAGAAGTGTTACCCTTTTCAGATGGAGGAGTATCAACAACTTCAAGCTCAACGTGAGCAGGAATATCAACACCGATGATTTTACCTTCGTGAGTAAGAACCATAACGTTCATATTTTCTTTCAAATATTTAGTTCCGCTGCCGATTTGAGCTTCTTCAACGTGGATTTGGTCGTAAGTTTCGTTATCCATCATAACGTAAGCTGTACCTTCTTTATATAAATACTGCATTTCACGTCTGTCTAAAGTAGCTTTTGCAACTTTTTCACCCGCTCTGAATGTTTTTTCAACAACTTGACCGGTGATAACGTTTTTCAATTTTGATCTAACGAATGCAGCACCTTTACCCGGTTTAACGTGCAAAAATTCAACGACAGTCCAAAGACCGTTGTCTAATTCAACTGTCAAACCTGTTTTAAAATCATTTACTGAAATCATATTTTTCCCCTTTTTTAAAAGTGATTATCTATTCTTTTAGGTCAATAATAACACAAATATCAACTTTTTCAAAATTACTTTACGGAATGTTAATATAAAAGGGAATAAGTCAATAAGTTGATAGGTTGAGAAGTTGATAAGTCTTATAAAGGCAATAAAGAATAGGGGGATAAGTTCGTTACAATTTTATTTGTAGGTCGGCTTTACTAAGCCGACATTGAAAGTCCGTCATTCTGAGGGATAAACTGTTGAATTAGAAAGAGTATTTCACAAATTTACACGAAGAATCTCTGACTGGACGCACTAGCTAGAAATACTTCGTTCCGCTCAGTATGACATTTGCGGTTAGTTTTTTCCTCGCTCCTTGAGAGAGAGGGGGAGGGAGAGGGGTTTAACTAAACTTGTTCGGCTAGAGATCCTTCGCTCTGCTCAGAATGACGTACCCGTAAAGAACTTATAGACTTATTGACTTATAGACTTTTAAAGAACTTATTTCCATATTTCCTTATTCCCTTTTCCCTTATTACCAACTTATTATTTTTTCAAGCATGGTAAAAATTTGCATAAAAAATGAACAAGACATAAAAAATTTACCCCTCTCAAACCCTTACGCCCCAAGGATGTCAAGAGCCAGACCCCCCCAAGTGGCTAGTCGTATTTTTACTTACGTAAAAGTACTAGGTTTCTTTTTTCTGAAAAAACTGGTATATTAGGTGAGTAATCGGTTAAGGCTCACACCCGAGAGAAATAAAAACTCTTAAAAGTCTTTGACTTTTCGATGGTAAAGCTGTTTGCCGAAGTTCTCTCAAGGCATAGGAAGAGTGTATTTTTATGGGATATATTCATTGCTGCGGAGGATTGCACAAGACCAGAAGTTTTGTGTTATCTCCTGCAGAAAACTTTGTCGTGTGCGAAATGGACTACCTAGCAAGGTGTCCAAACTGTCAGCATACGGTCTTGCAAATCACAAGAGTTGATAGTGAGAAAAAAGTTTCTACTATTCGCTATGTGAACGATACTGCAAGAAAATATTTTCAAAAATTGAAATCTAAAATTCTGTATGAACGGAAGTATTATGACTATTCAAAAAGACGAGGTGGAACTTTTTATTTAAACTACAACGAATATGGAATTAAAAAACGGTGTTATTCAAATTTGTCCAGTCTGAAAATAGGTCTTAAAAAATATCAATCTATTCTTTAACTCCAATAAATTGCTATCCGTAGAGGGGTCTATTTTACTTCAATCACTCCTTTCTGACCCCTCTTTTTATTTTCAAAACGGACAAAAAGCGGAAATATTATTAAAAATTAAACCGATAAAAGGCTTTAATATTAAGTTATTTCAGAGAAAAGGAAAGTTTGATGAAGTTATCACCACTATCACCGATGGAACATAAAATATTAACTCTGATGGCTCGAGGATTTATTGATAAAGAAATTGGTGTACAGTTAGGAATTTCGGTTAGAACTGTACAGGCTCATATTTCTTCAATTTTGATAAAACTGAGAGCGAGAAACAGAGTTAATGCAGTTGTAGTCTATATGCACAAAAATCCGACTTGGATGAGGAAGGAAAGGTTATTTTTATGATTAAAAGAATTATTTTGCATTGGACTGCGGGAAGATATTATCCGACACAGTTTGAAAAACAATATTATCACTATTTGGTCGATAAAGACGGTCGGATATATGAAGGAATTTTTAAGCCGGAGGATAATAACGACTGCTCCGACGGGAAATATGCCCAACATACAGGCGGAGGAAATACCGGTTCAATAGGTGTAGCCCTTTGTTCAATGTATGGTTTCAAGTCAAGACAAAATGTCGGTCAATTTCCCATAACTCCAATTCAGTTCGAATCAAGTGTTGAGTTTTGTTCAAGACTTGCGGACAAATATTCGCTAGAAATCAATCCTGATACTATTATGACGCATTACGAATTTGGGAAACGACATCCAAAAACAACAAGCAGCGGAAAAATTGATATAGTTTATCTTCCGCCTTATTCGTGGGTTGGAAAGGAAGATGTTGGAAGTTTTATCCGCTCAAAGATTCGTTGGTATAGAGAAAAGCATTTGAAAGGTTAAAAATTTATGGATATAAATTATTTTGATTTGTCAGGCGGAATCAATCAGGCTTCGACAAAAACAGAACTTGGCTCAAACCCTAAAGTTATTTATTGGGCAGATGCTAAAAATGTTGAAATCTACAACGACAAAGGAATTATCAAACAAGCCGGAAATACATTGCTTTTAGAATTGCCAACTCCGGAGCCGATAATTGCAATGCACGAAATTGAATCAGATGACTTGTACAAATTGGTAATAATCACAGAGTCAGGAAAAATTTATATATATCAAAATTCTACTTCAGGTTTGAAATTGTTAGATAAAACCCTAACAGGCAAAAATATTAAATTTGCGAATTTTTTGCGAGGAATAATTGTTGCATCCGAATCAGATTCAATGTTTTACATAAAAGACAATGAAAATTTTGACATTGTTGATTGTAATTTGAAAGACAAGGGCGGAAAAACTTTTTATCCTGATAATATTTGTATCTACAGAGGTAGAGTTTGGTGTGCAAAAGAATCTACGGTTTATTATTCCGCACTTGGGATGTACAATGATTTTACAACCGCAAATGATGCCGGATATATAAGTGATTTCTTTACTGACACATCGAATATTATCGGGATGAAGAATTACAAAGATTATCTTGCTATCTATAAAAAAGAACGTGTTTATTTGCTGTCCGGCTCTGATCCGACAACCTTTGCAGTTACTCCTTTTGCAGATAAGGGAACATATGCTCCAAATTCAATTATCAATGTTGATAACAAGCAATATTTTTTGAATAATGGAATTTTTGCCCTTGAACAAGTTGGGGAGCTAAATCAAATTCGCTTAGGTTCAGAAATTTCACTAACGATAAGAGATGAATTTTCAAAATTCGACTCTTCAAGAATTAAAAAATCTATAGCTCTGCACTATCAAAGAAAAAATCAAACCTGGTTTTTCTGCCCATATTTGGGAGATGAATATTTTCATACAATTTTGATAAATGATTATGTCAATCACGCTTGGTATAAAAGAATTTTGCCACAAGATATTACAAGTGCTTGTGTGTTCAATTCTAATATTTTAACAGCAGATAAAGAAGGTAAAATTTATCGAGAAGATTATGGAACAACTTTTGACGGCAAGCCAATCGACTTTTTGTGGAAATCTCCGTTTTTATCTCTTGGAAATGTACATCACCGAAAAATTATCGATGAATTTTATTTTGTGCTTGATGATTTACACAATAACAACTTTGATTTTTCAGTCTATAAGGACTATGACAGCCAATATTCCGATAATTTGGAATGTATAGTTTCAAGGCATTTCAACCAACTGGTCTGGGCAGACGAACAGTCAACAGAAACTCCTGAAAATTGTTGGGCTAAAGACGACGATTCCGTACCGGTATGGTCAATAGGCTCAGACGTATTAGAAAAAGCTGAAATTTTTGGAAGTTGTTATTCAATTCAACTGTGCGTAGAAGGAGCAAAGCAAGAAAACAATTGTGCAATTATAGGACTTCAATTCCGAGAGATTTATCGGGATGAATAAAGGGGATTGGAAGGAAATAGGAAACAGGTAAATAAGGGAATAAGTTCGTTACCAAATTGTATCCCTCGCCCCTTGTGGGACACTAGCTGAACCGACGAAACGGAGTTGAGTCGAGTGAAACTGCGTGCCGTATGGCTGAGGGTTAGAGAGAGGGGGCTAAACTTGTTTAGCAAGAGATACTCCGCTTCGCTCAGTATGACGAATGCGTTTGATTATATTCTAGCAAAATCGGTCATTGCGAGCGAATGCGAAGCAATCTAGCTAATTTAATTGTCGGATTAGTAAATCCGACCTACATTTCTATATTTTTTTTATCCAAATTTATTTTTTGTTTGGATTAAAAAGATTTATAACATATTCTAGTCCTGCTTCCAAGTCAAAATTATTATAACCTATTTTTCCAACTTCAGCATGTTTGGTGCTGTGGTGAGTACGTCCAACTTTTGCTATTTTTGCCTGTTGTCTTTGAGTTTTCCCTACCGGAACAAGATAGCCTGTATGTCCGACTTTATGTCTAGCATTACTTTTTTGTTGTTGTGGTGGTTGCTGTTTAGTTAATTTTGTAATTTTAGCTCGTGTTTTTTCTTTTGCGTATTGAGTTGTGTCAACTGAAATAGTTCGATTGTAATTAACGCTCAGTGTTTCCCCGTTCATAGAGTATCCCATAGTTTTCTCCTTTATCCCCTTAATCTTAATAAATGTAATCCCTAATATATAAAAAAATTTTTTCTGGCAGGATTGCCTTAAAAATTCAAAATATTACAAATTGTAAACCGTATGAAAATTAATAAAATCTTGGTATTCCCATGTTGTCAAACAAAATCCTTTATATGATAATAAAGTTGATTATGGGGGTAAAACCTCATAAATATACAATTTAATTTATGGAGGAAATTAAGAGTCATGGACATCTTTTCGATATTTACGCTGTGCGGAGGGTTAGCATTCTTCCTATATGGTATGATTGTCATGTCGGCTGGTTTGGAAAAAATTGCTGGCGGCAAGATGGAAAAATTGCTGGAAAAAATTACTTCTAACCCGTTAAAAAGTTTTGCTCTTGGTGCAGGGATTACAATTGCAGTCCAGAGTTCATCAGCCGTAACAGTTATGCTTGTTGGTTTTGTTAACTCAGGGATTATGAAATTATCTCAAGCAATCGGTATTATAATGGGCTCAAACGTTGGTACAACGGTAACATCATGGATTTTAAGTTTATCTGGTATCCAGAGTTCAAACTTTTTTATTCGTTTCTTAAAGCCTGAATCTTTTTGCCCGTTGCTTGCTTTAGTTGCCGTAATCTTAATAATGACTTCAAAAAATAATCTCTC
>CALAWF010000222.1 GCA_937894665.1 uncultured bacterium
AAGAAGTTGCTCACGTTCATCAAGAGGCAGACTTGCAACAAGCTCAATCAAGACCTCAAGGTCGAGAACTAAAACACGTAATCGAAGACAATGCAGGTTTTGTATCTATCGGAAAAGAAAGAATCGCATTAGATTCTTCTGATCTTGATGCTCTTGCCAGAGCGAAAAAAGAAGTTTCAGGATGGGCTGACGGAACAAGAGATAAAGAAGCTATCTTAGCAAAAATCGACCAAAGAATAGCTGAAATCAACGGTGGACAAGTTCACCCGACTACTCCGGCAAGAGGAGTTGAAGTTGTTGATAATGTCAATAATAATGTTAACCAAACTGCAGGACAAATTTTGGAAGGGAAACCTGGTGCAATCGGTTCTCACGATGCAGCAACTCTTAGAGATCACCTTACAAACAACTTGAAATCCGAAGGCGAAATTGAACAATTTATCGCCGATGTTAAAAAACGTGTTGGCGTTGATGAAAAAGGCAATATGCACGTTTACCAAGTTGAAGGTCAAGATCATGCAGCTGACATAGTTAAGGCTGCAGAAAATAAATTAAAAAATATTAGAGCAAATAAAGCTAGCTTACAAGAAGCATCAGACATTTTAGATAGAGCAAATGCAGCCGGTAAAGGTCTATCAGAAGATGAATTAAAAACTCTAAAAACTGTTGCCGGTAAAATGACAGACCCAGAATCTCTTCAAACTTTGATTGATAAAATGAAATCAAACAAAAAAATCAAAGGACATTCCGGAGCTAAAAAAGCAATTGGCGAAATGGAAGCTCAAGTTCAAAAAATGAAAGAAGCTGAAGCAGGTCATGTTCAAAGAGTTCAAACAGCAGACGAACCTCAAGGGGCTTCAGACGGAGCTGTTGCAGATTTCACTGCGGAACAAAAAAGAATGATGGCAGAAGGTAAACTAAATCCTGACGGAACTCCTATCGAAACTCAACCAAAAGTAGAATCAAAAGAAACTCCAGCAGCTCATAACGCTGACGAACCTCAAGGTACTTCATCTGAAAATATTAATTTCAGTACAGACGAAATTAAAAATTTCAAGAATGAATTATATGAAAATCCTCAAGTTCTAAAATCAAAAATGAAAGAACAAGGATTTGAATTAGGTGAAGATTTTCCATTAAAATATGATGGAAAGGTTTTCTATCATTATTACAATAAAAAATCTGGAATTTCAAAAGTATTCGAATTTAATCCGGAAGAAGGACTTGTTCCAAGAAGAATGTTCAAAGGAGAATCTGCTGGCTCAAGAAAAGGAATTATTGAAATCCGAACAGATGGGAAAGTTGTAATTCGTGATAGCCACCAAAGCGTTTCAGCCATAAATGCAGAAGTAAAACCTGTTGAAATTGAAATTACGCCGCAAAAAGTTGCAAGTTTGAAAAAAGGATCTGCAGCACTTGATAAAGAAATCAAAGCTAGTAATGAAATTCCGGCTCAACAAAAACAACTTTGGGCAAGCGTTAAAGAAAAATACGAAGTTATTCTTGATTCAGTAAAATCAATGAAAGATGGAATTAAATCAGGTGCAATTGCTACATATTGCAAAGATGTACTTCAAGGTTTGAAATCTATTGCCAAAACAGCTCCTAAAGCAATCAAACAAAAACTTACGCAAATGGCTAAAAATATTCAAGAGTTAATGAATTTCTCCAAAAGCAAAAAAGCTGTAGCTCCGGAAGCACAAATCTACCAAACAGTTGATAACTTTAAAATTGGAGATAGATTACCACAAGGAGAAGGGATTTCAATGAATCCTGACTCTAAACTCCTTTTGGCAGATGAGATTGAATTAGATTTATCTTCCCCTGAAATTCAATCTAGATTGAAAAATCTTAAAGATGGTGAAACTTTAACTATTGGACGAGAAGGCGACATTGTTGTTGGAGCAAATAACAGTAATATATCTAGAAAACATTTAACTATTGAAAAATATGGCGATAACATCATCGTAAAAGATACTTCTGCAAACGGAACTAAAATAACCTCTAAAGGACATAATGAAGATGTAGTTATGACAAATGTTGATGACGATGTCGTAATTGCTGAGATTGCAACACCTGAAGAAGCAATGGCTTTTGACATCCAAGAAGCACTTGGAGTAAATGAAAATTTTGCGAATACAATAGCCGAAACGATTAATAAAAAAGGAGAACTTAAAGATAAACTCGTTCAAATTGTTCAAAATAGTAAAAAAAATGCAGGAAGAGCAACTGCTCTTATTGACATGGCAAATGAGGCAAATATTGATGATTTAGTTGCTCTAAGTAAAAATGAGAGTTTGGTTGTTGTATATGGAGAAACAGGAATTGAAAATAATAATTTTGAAACAGCATTATCTACACTTCAACAAAATCCTCAATATCATAATGAAATCATTACATACTTAAGTACACAAAGAAGTGTTCCTGGATTAGATATGGAAACTCGTTATCTTAACAATTATGTAAACTTGCTCAAAGAGTACCCAAACCAAAAAGACTTAATTGTTAAATTAGCAAGCAATCCGAACCTAGAATACAGAGGGACAGAACTCCGAGATCTTACAGAATTAATTCGAAAAAATCCTAAAATTCAAAATGATGTTTTAACATTATCATCAAAAAAACTTGATTTTGAAATGATTCAACACAAGATGGATTTAATGAACAGATACCCACAATTACGTTCATCAATTTTAAACACTCCTCCTGCATACCAACTAATTGACCAAGCTCCAAATAAAACAAGTGCAGCTGCAATGCAACAAAGAAAAGCTATGGAAAATAAAGCATTACAACTTGCTCCTAAAGAGTTAAATGCTTTAAGAACAACTCTTGGTAATGATTTCTACCGTTATGTAAAATGGGAAGAAATTATTCCAACATCTGCATCTCAAAAAGAAATTAAGACAATATTAACAAACTTGAATGATGAAGCAAAATTCTTTGCAAGATCGTCTTTAAACGAAGGAAGATACGGCAAGAATATTGCTTGGGCACATGAAATCAATAATGTTTCAAATATCGGAGAAACCTTAATTAGATTTTAGATCTGTAATTGATAACATTGCAGAAGGTTACAGAGGTTTTGACATTGCCAACACTTTAAAAGGTGATGAAAGTGGTAGAAGGGACTCTGGGCTAAATAGAGAAACTTGGTCCCCTGAAAATAAGGCATATACTCGGACCCGAAGTTATAAAGAATACAAAAATAGACTTAATAAGCTATTAGATGTAAACAGAACAGCCCCATATAACGATATTAAATTAACAGAAATCAGAGATCTTTCCCCTGCCCCTGAGACTAAGGATATCTTTATGATTCACCCTGCAAATAAATACGTAACTCCGGGGCTTAAACATATGGAAGATGCATATAACAAAATGCAACCATTATTTGATAAAGTTCGAAAAGGTGGAAACCTAAATTCTAATGAACTTGAATTTGCTCATAAACAAATTTCTGAAATTTACTACCTAATGGCGAATATTATGCCTTGGGCTAGAGGTTCCAATGGTATAAGCGATATCACAATGAGAAGTATGTACAAAGCTCTTAATGTTGAAATGCCAGCAATGAAACACGGTGTATCATTAGACCTTGAAGCATTTGACCAAAGTTTAGGTTCATATCAAGCAAAATGGAAATCCTTCTTTGAAAACGGTATTGAAGTTAAACCCAATAATGCACAAGTAATTACTCCTAAAAAATCAAAAGTCTCTTCAAATAATGATGTTGAAGTGATATCTGTTGAACCCGCTAAATCTAAGACGGTATCTTCAAATAACCAAAATATAAATGATTATGGAAATAATAACCAAGTATTTGAGCCAGAATATAATCCAGCAAATGACAATGCTATGTATGATCCGGCATTATACGATCCAGCATTATATGACCCAGCAGTCGATGATCAAAATTTAAATTTATTTGATGATAATTTTTAGAATTGAAAACCACAAGTTATATTTATAGCTTGTGGTTTTTGTATAAATTTAAAAACTATTTAAGTATTAAGAAATGTAACGAATATATACATATTAGATACGATTTAGGCAATTTTTAAATCTAAAAATACTTTATATAAATGTAAGGGAAATGAGATAAACAAAACAAAGGGGAACAGATTATGAGAAACGATTATGAAATGATTACAGTTAATGATTATGTAAACGAATTAGACAGCGTAAAATGCTTATCAGCATCAGAAGTTGAAATATCATTACAAGTAGAAAAATATATCTTAAGCCAAAAAAGATCAGAAACAAACGCAAAAATCGTTGAAGCTCTTTTAGCTTAATAA
>CALAWF010000223.1 GCA_937894665.1 uncultured bacterium
GCATACAAGGACGGATTTTGACATCCCGTATTCGCCTAAAGAATCTTCAACGAATTCCTTAACCTCTCTTCCACGTTCACCAATTAGTGCAACAACGTTAACATCTGCATCCGAATTTCTGGCAATCATACCAAGCAAGGTACTTTTACCAACTCCGGAACCAGCAAATAAACCTAAACGCTGTCCGCAACCCATAGTCATACAACCGTCAATTGCACGAACACCTGTAGAAAATTGTTCTGTAATAATTGGTCTTTCAAAAGGTCCCGGTGGTGGTCCTTCAATTGGTCGCCAAAGTGCGTTTGTTGTATCAAGTGGTTTACCGTCAATTGGATTACCTAAAGGGTCAATCAATCTTCCAAGTAAAAAATCTCCAACAGGAATGGTAATCGGGCGTCTTGTGGAGGTTACTAAACTTCCTTGTCCAATTCCGCTACCATCAAGTAAAAGTGATAACTGTGCAACTTCACCTTTAAAAGCCTGAACTTCCGCCGGTTTTAGCTTGCCATCATAGGTTTCGATATAGCACAAGTCGCCAATTTTTAGCCCTGGGAGTTTAACTTCTACTGTCAAACCCAAAAGTTTAGAAACAGTACCCTTGTAAGAATATAACTCGGTTTGAGCTAGTTTTTCTTTGACTTTGTGTTTTAACTCTTCTAAATCACTTTTATCAATGTCTTTCATACCACTAATTATAACAAAATTTTTGCTGTAATCAATTTGTTAAGGGGATAATAAAGTCTATAAGTCAATAAGTTGATAAGTCGGTTTCAAGGGAAAAGGAAGAGGGAAATAAGGGAATAAGTTCATTACAGAAGGCATTAAGGCATTATGGCACTGAGGCACTAAGGTCTTTATGTGTGTTATTCTGAGTTTTTTACAATTTTATTTGTAGGTCGGCTTTACTAAGTCGACATTGATAAGTTCGTCATTCTTAGCGAAGCGAAGAATCCAGCTGATTTTAATTAGTAAATTCCATTTATACTAATTCAATAGTCAATACTTGTTCACTTTTTATTTTTTAAAAAGAAAAACGGCTCTTTTGTGGAAACAAAAAAGCCGTCGTTTCTAAAATTATAATTTTTCAAATTATACAGAAGCTAATTCTTTGCTTCTTTCTAATTGAAGTGTAACTGTTGTAATATCACAAACAGAACTTGGTCCGAAGTATTGGATAGCACCAGGGAATAAGTATCTGTCGTTCATAGCCCAGTCTTCTCTGTTGTCTTGTAATTGTTTGAATACAGGACCGTCAAGTCTAACTAGAGCTTTTTGAATAACAGGTTTCATTTCACCGTGGCGTTTTTCCATATTCATCATCATTGTAAGTGGAACACCGCCTGCAATCCATTTGTCAGCACTTTCAGTCAAGTTTCTAACTGATGATAAGTAACCGGTCATTCCGAAGCTAATCAATGCAAATGCGTTGTAACCTAATGAATAGCAATAATCTGCGTCGAAGTTAGAAGGGAATGCACAACGTCCTTCATATCCGAAGAAGTGTGATTGTGCTGAGAATTTACCGATGAATGAACCTTCTTCTTTCAATTCAGCCAATCTTGTTGAAATCATTTCGATTAACAATTTTTCTGTTTCGATTTTAGAAACTTGAACGTTGCCGTGTGGATCTCTATCAGCCAATAATTGACCTTTAATCAAAGCAGGTAATGATTTGTAAACTTTTGCGTTTTCTTCATCTAATCTGTTTTCAACGATGTCGAATTTATCTCTGATTGTTGTTGCGTTAACAAAATCAGGGTCATTTTCAAGAGAAGCCATAATATCATTCAAGTTAGAAATCATTGAACCCATTTCAGGAATAAATTCAATTAAACCTTCAGGAATTACGGCAATACCGAAGTTTTTACCCATATCAGCACGTCTAACAATGATGTCTGTCATGTAGTCAATGATTGAAGATAATGACATTTTCTTTTCTTGAACTTCTTCAGAAATCAATGTGATGTTTGGTTGTGTTTGTAATGCAGCTTCCAATGCTACGTGAGAAGCACTTCTACCCATGATTTTTACAAAATGCCAATATTTTTTAGCTGAATTTGCATCTCTTTCGATGTTTCCGATAAGTTCAGCATAAGTTTTTGTTGCAGTATCAAAACCGAAAGAAATTTCGATTTGTTCATTTTTCAAGTCGCCATCAATTGTTTTAGGACAGCCAATAACTTGGATACCTGCATTATGTTTAACAAACCATTCCGCAAGCATTGCAGCGTTTGTATTAGAATCATCACCACCGATAATTACAACAGCAGAGATGTTTAATTTTTTACAAACAGCCAATGATTTTTCGAATTGTTCTTCTGTTTCTAATTTAGTTCTACCTGAACCGATAATATCAAAACCACCAGTGTTTCTATAAGCATTGATAAATTCATCATCAAATTCTACATATTTTCCATCGATGATACCAGAAGGTCCACCTAAGAAACCATATAATTTGTTAGCTGAATTAGCATTTTTTAACGCATCATACAAACCTGCGATAACGTTGTGTCCGCCAGGAGCTTGTCCACCTGAAAGGATAACACCAACGTTTCTGATTTCAGATTCTTTTGAAACAGTTGAAGTTTCAAAAGTTACAGTTGGTTTTCCGTAAGTATTTGGGAACAAAGCGTTGATTTGTTCTTGATCTCTAACAGATTGAGTAGCAGATCCTTCAACCATTCTTAATCCGTTAACGCCATTTTGTAGGCTTTGAGGAAGTTTTGGTTGGTACTTAAGTCTTTCAATTTGTAATGGTGAAAGTTTTGTCATGTATTTAAGTCCTTTCCTTTTGTACATACTGTATTACATTGAATATTTTACTACAAAAAAGGAATATTTAAAGGGGACAAGGAAAAAGGAAATCGGTTCTTTAAAGGTCTATAAGTCAATAAGTTGATAAGTTATAGGCTTAAAAAAATAACCGATACATATGTACCGGTTATTTTAGCAAAATTTAAAAAACTTTTATTAGTCGTTAAT
This sequence comes from uncultured bacterium, assembly GCA_937894665.1. Lineage (GTDB taxonomy): Bacteria > Cyanobacteriota > Vampirovibrionia > Gastranaerophilales > Gastranaerophilaceae > Zag111. The sequence goes on from CALAWF010000223.1 coordinate 2,983, forward strand.
AACTTTCAAAAGTCTTTCCCATACTTCATCAATTGAACCTTCTGCATTGATTGTTTTCAACACATTTTTATTTTTGTAATAGTCAAACAATGGTGCAGTTTCTTTGAAATATGTATCAAAACGAGCTTTTGCAGTTTCTTCGTTATCATCTTTTCTTTGGGTTAATTCAGCACCACATTTGTCGCAAATACCTTCAACTTTTGTAGGTTTAAATTTCAAGTTGTAGATTTCTCCACATTTTGGACAAGAACGACGATTAACAATTCTTGAAATCAAAATTTCTGTATCCAAATCAAAATAAATAGCTCTGAAGTCAGCTTCTACATCTCCATCGATTTCTTTGTTAATTTCTTCTAACAAGTCAGCTTGTTCAACACTTCTTGGGTAACCATCCAAGATGTAACCGTTTTTACAATCTTCTTGAGCTAATCTATTTTTAATAATTGATGCAACTAAAGAAACAGGAACTAATTCACCTTTATCGATAAAAGATTTAGCGATTTTACCATTTTCAGTTCCGTTTTTGATTTCAGCTCTTAATAATGAACCTGTATCAACATGTGGAAAACCTAAAGATTCAGCAAGTCTTGAAGTTTGTGTACCCTTACCACAAGCTGGAGGTCCTAAAAAAATAAGTTCTTTTTTCATAATCATTTCACTCTTTCTGTATTTTATATACCAAATATTTGTGTAATATCGTTAAAACCAACAGGTCAATTGTACATCAAGGATTTTTATTATTCAAGAATGTTTTTATTGTTGGTCTGGTTTATTAAGGGATAAGGGAATAGGGGAAAATGTTATGTAAATAACTTATAGACTTTTTAACGAACTTATTAGCTTATCCCCTTCGTCCAAACTCTTCCCACTTGAAAATATTGCAAAAAAATAGTATAATTGTTTATATGGTTATTTGCGGGGCGTTTTGAATATGAAAAAAGGTTTTACTCTAGCAGAAGTTTTGGTAACTATGGGAATTGTTGGTTTAATTTCCGCTTTGACTATACCTGCTATTATGAAAAATTATAAAAATAGAATATTTGCAGCATCAATAGAAAAAGCATATTCTCAGTTATCTGATGCAACAAAAGCTATTATGGCAGATGAAATGGCAGATAGTTTATACAAAACTCGTCTAGCAATGTATAATAATAAATGTGGTACTGACAACGCCGAAGGAGCTTGCTATTTTCTTACGAAGTATTTTAAAACTACTAAAAAAGGTTGTGGAACAAAAGCATATTCTCCAAATAATGTTTGTTTAGGTGATGTTTATCAAAATTTAGATGGAACATATAAAACTAAAGTTAATGCAAGTGATACCGAAGGGCAATATGAAGTTGTAACGGGTTTTGGTTATTGTGTTCAAACTACAAATGGTTTTACTATTTGTGGTACGCATAATGTGGCTAATGGAATTTCTACATATATTATAGATACAAATGGTCCTGCGGAACCTAATGTTGCCGGTAGAGATTTATTTACATTTGACCTTCAAGCTGATGGTACTGTTGCGGATTATGGTGGACTTTCCAGAGCTCCTGAAGATTGTGGAAAAATAAACGTTGATGGTTTCTGGGGTTGGTCTGCCGGTTGTTTGAATAAATTAATGCAAGCCGGTTGGAGAATGGATTACTAATTTTAAACTAGCGATTTAATTGCAAGCAAAATTAGAATTACACCACCTGTAATTTCTAAATATTTTGATGGAATATTTTTGATAAAATTTCCGCTCCAAAAACCACAAATTGACATCAAAAATGATGCTAAACCAATCAAACTAACTGATAATGCTAAACTTGCTCCAGTTAGTCTAATTGTTGCCCCAGAAACGAGTGCATCAATACTTGTTGCAATCCCAAGTCCGCATAAACATTTCCAACCAATACACTGAACTTCTTCCTCTTTTGGAGCAAATGAATCAACTATAAATTTTAACCCCAGAATTAAAAAGATTCCGAAAACAATCCATTTGCTGAATGGAACAATTAGTTTGTATAAAGAATTTGTTCCGACATAACCGATTGCCGGCATGAAGCCTTGAAAAAATCCCATTGTTAGAGCTAAATTTAAAGAATTTTTTAGTCTATTATTTTTGAAAATCAAACCTTGAGAAAAAGAAACAATAAAGCAATCGATTCCTAAAGCTATTGCAAGTAAAATTATATCAATTAAAGTCAACTTCTACCTCAAACAATCTTTCCCAAGGAAATTTGTAATTTACGGAGATTTTGGTGTTTAAAACATTTTCAAGTTCTTTTTCAAAATCTTTCATAAGTTCTGTTGTTTTTGCGATGTTAGGTTTTTCAAGTTTTTGGCGAATGTTTGCTTGATATGCCCAGTCATCTAAAAATCTGGTGATTTGTAATTTTTTGAACGCATTTTCATTATATTTTTTTGCAAAAAATTTCATTTTTGCTCCACAAATTAAACTTCCAAGAGAGTTTGCTGATGTGTTCCAAGCTGAATATCCATAGAAATTTTTATCTTCAATTTTATTTTTAAATAATTCTTTTACAAAATTGTTATCTGCTCCGTTTGCGAATCTTACATCTGCAATTATATATGGTTTGTCCGGTGTTTGGAATGTTTTTGAAAAACTTTCGGTTCCGACTTTCATAACAATTTCACCTTGATTATTTTTGAAATTATTGATGTATAAAATTATGTCTGCATTTTCTTCATCTGTTGCTTTGCAACCGGCAAGTTCAATTTGCCCAAGAACACTTTTTTCTATTGAAACATCTTCGTAGTTTGAGATTAAATCTTTGCATTCCGGTTCTAAAAATTTTGGACAAATTTTAATTTCACCTTGGATTGCACGAGAAAGTAAGCTCAATGGAATTTCATCTGCTCCGGTTTTTGTGTATGCCCCCATTTTTTCTAAAACTTGTGCTTCCTGAACGTTAAACCCATATTCTGCACAATCATCTTTTGAAAAAATAAAGGTATCAAATAAGCCTTCTTTTTGCCATTTGAGATAAACTTTATTTATTTCAAAATTTCTTCTGCGTGTTTCGATATAGTCATCCAAAATTTCAGAAGGAATTAGATTTGTGATGCAACTTTCACGTCTTCCCTCGTGGGTGTGGTATGAGTATGCAAAAATCTTTTTTCCCCATTTTGACCAGTATTCTTTTTCTTCTTCATTATAATTGTTATTAGAAATTCGCATAATACTGGAAAATGCGTAAATTTTTGCCTCTTTACCCTCTAAGATTTCTTTTAGGGTATCAATTCTTTCTTTTATTTGCTCAAAAGTTTCAGGACATCTTCTCGACGGAATTAATCCTCCATATGCAAGTGTATCAAGTGATAAAATAATTGCATCCAATTTAGGAAGAGAAATTAACCACTCAAAAAGGTGATTAATGTCTGCCTCTTTTTTCAAATCCCCAAGATATTTTCTATCAGGAATATAAAATTCTATGCTCTCGTCAATTTCTGCTAACAACTTTGGCAGTGTATAGCAAACCGGTCTATTGTCAATTGGTACAAATGCAAGTTTCATATTTTAATTGTATGCTAAAATATATGATGTGTAAATGGAGAAAATCATGACTTGCGACAAAAGTACAGAACGAATTCAAAAAATGTTTGATGAAATTTCTAAATATTATGACAAAATGAATAATATTATTTCTTTGGGTTGCCACTATATTATAAAATTTTTGGCAATAAGAAAGTTAGACCTAAAACCGCGTTCAATGGTTTTGGATTTGTGCTGCGGTACGGGCGATTTTACTCAAATTATTTCAAAG
>CALAWF010000224.1 GCA_937894665.1 uncultured bacterium
AGTTTTAGAAGCACAAACTATAACAAAATCAGGCGGAATTGATTACATCAATTCCGCCTTGTAGTATTGTAAAACGGGATTTTTTATAATATCTTAGAATAAGAAATTACAAAAACGGAGATAATATATTATGAAGATATTAGTTGGAATGTCAGGTGGTGTAGATTCTTCTACAACTGCTTTGCTATTAAAAGAACAAGGACATGAAGTTATTGGTGCAACAATGGCTATTTGGGGTAAAGGTGGTGTTTATGCAGAAATTCAAAAGAAAATAAATTCTATGCCAAACAAACCTTCAACTCATGGAGCTTGTTTCGGTCCGGATGAAAAAGAAGATATTGCGGCAGCAGAAAAGATTTGTAAAGAAATAGGTATTGAATTTCACGTTTTTGATTGTGCAAAGCAATATGAAGAAATTGTTTTGAATAATTTCAAAAAAGAATATCTTTCAGGTAGAACTCCAAATCCTTGTATTTGGTGTAATTCTTTAATCAAATTTGATGTTTTACCTTATCTTGCAAAAGAAAATGGTATTGAGTTTGATAAATTTGCAACAGGACACTATGCGAGAGTTGAACAAAATGAAGATGGTCGATACTTATTAAAACAAGGTCTTAGTCCAAATAAAGACCAATCTTATTTCTTGTATAGATTGAAACAAGAACAACTTGCAAAAATTATGTTACCTCTAGGAACTTATTCTAAAGATGAAATTCGTAGTATCGCAAAAAGCCATGGCTTAGAAGTAGCTGAAAAACCTGATAGCCAAGACTTTTACGAAGGTGATTATAATGAACTTCTTCAAGTTCAACCTAAAAAAGGTCACATCGTTGATATGTCCGGTAAAATTTTAGGAGAACATGAAGGAATCTGGAATTACACTATCGGACAAAGAAAAGGTATTGGTATTAGTGCTCCGGAAGCTCTTTATGTTGTAGAACTTCGCAAGGATACAAATGAAGTTGTTGTTGGATACAAAGATGCAACAATGAAAGATGAATTGATTGCGACAAAAATGAATTGGATTCCATTTGACAAGTTGGAAAAAGAAATTAGTTGCAAAGCGAAAATTCGTTCAACTCAAAAACCGGAACCGGTAACAGTTAAACCGTTAGAAAATGGTAACATTGAAGTTCATTTTGAAAATATGCAAAAATCAATTGCTCCGGGGCAATCCGTTGTTTTATATGAAGGAGATATTGTTCTAGGCGGCGGAATTATTGACCGAGTTGCATAATTTCAAACAATGACGTTATATTATTTTTAACAATAAAAAAGGAATGGTTATTAACCATTCCTTTTTCCTTTTCGAAGTTGTTTATTATTTAACTTTTTCAAAAGTTAAAGTATCATCTTTCACATCAATTTTGATTTTATCACCCTTCAAGAAGGTTTGAGCCAAAATCAATTTTGATAATGGGTTTTCAACTTGTTGTTGAATTACTCTTTTCAATGGTCTTGCACCATATACAGGGTTGAAACCTTGAGTAGCCAAGAATTCTTTAGCATCATCTGTAATCTCAAATTCTAACTCTTGATCTTTCAACAAGTTTCTCAAATAATCCATTTGAATATCAACAATCTTGCTCAATTGTTGTAAAGTTAAGGCTTTGAAGAATATTGTTTCATCAATTCTGTTTAAGAATTCCGGTTTGAAACGTTGTCTTAATACAGCCAAAACTTTTTCTTTTGTATCTTTGAATTGTTCCGGAGAAAGCATTGAATTCAATGTATCTTCAAGGATAATATCTGAACCAATGTTACTTGTCATAATGATTAAAGTATTTTTGAAATCAACAGTTCTTCCTTTTGAATCAGTCAAACGACCATCATCAAAGATTTGCAACATGATATTGAATACATCCGGATGAGCTTTTTCAATTTCATCAAACAGGATTACTGAATAAGGTTTTCTTCTAACAGCTTCTGTCAATTGACCGCCTTCTTCGTATCCGACATATCCCGGAGGAGCTCCAACAAGTCTTGCAACATTGTGTTTTTCCATATATTCAGACATATCAATACGGATTAGGGCATCCTCATCATTGAACATAAATTCAGCCAACGATTTTGCAAGTTCTGTTTTACCAACACCTGTTGGACCTAAGAACAAGAATGTCCCGATTGGGCGTTTTGGATCTTTCAATCCTGATCTTGCTCTACGAATTGCATCTGCAACCGTATCAACGGCTTCTTCTTGTCCGACTAATCGTTTGTGAAGTATATCTTCCATATTCAACAATTTTTGTTTTTCGCTTTCAACAAGTTTGGTTACCGGAATGCCAGTCCATTTGCTTACAACGTTTGCAATATCGTCATCTGTAATTTCTTCTTTAAGAAGTTTATTGTCA
>CALAWF010000225.1 GCA_937894665.1 uncultured bacterium
CCTACTATTTCTTTTTCTTTTGTTAAATATATGTATGTTCCTAAGCTAAGTTCTTTTGTTGGAACTATTTCATTTTTTATTTTTTGAGTTTTATCTAATCTATTACGAGGAGTATCATTATTATTGTACAATAATGTTTCTTGTACTCTTTCAAAATTTTCATACGATTGCAGTTCTATATTAGCTATCTTTTCATGGTTACCTATTGCCAAAATTCTATGTCTAAAATCTACGTAATAACAGCATTGTTGTAAATTCCTTTTAATTCCTGTTAATGGTAATTCACAATGTTGAAGTTGTTTATATTCCCTTTTATTTGTGTAAGAATCAATATCAATTGCGTTTACCTTTTTGAACTCTGCATAAGATAATGGTATTGGCATTGTTTCATTTGTATCTTGTATTATTTTTTCTTCAATCTTGTTTAACTCTGTCAAATTAAGAGAATATGAGTTTCTTGATAAAACCTTTTCCATAATATTATGGGTTATATCTTTTAAAGCAGATACCAATCTTGCACAATAAATAACTTCAGGCACAGCATTTCGTTTAAAATGATTACTAGCAACGGATTTTATGTTATCATCAATCTCATTATTACTTATAAAATATACATTATCCTTTATTTCCTTTAATAACTTATAAAAATCTCTATAAGTACCTTGTGTAAAAAATAATGTTTTTATCTTACTCTTAATTGAATTTGATTTTTCTTTTTTAGAACTTAGCACATATCTATACAATTCTTTAGCAGATATGTCATTGATAAAATTTTGATTTGAATATTTTTCATCTGTAAATAATATAAAACTTTTAATATTAGAATTGGCTTTTAATGCTAATAACCATCGTAGTATAACATCTTTGGTTTTCTTTTCAGTTATTTTTGTATACTTGACTTGAATAATTTGATAAGTAGTATTTTTATCTTTAATTTTACTTGCAAAAGTTGTATCATAGTTGTCAAATTTGTCTATATTCTTAATGGCAATATCGTCTAAAGATTCAAATTCAATAGAACTATGCTCATCTTTTAGTAGCATTGCATAATAAAAAAAGACTTTTATTTGGTAAGCAAAGCCTGACAAACTGTATAATCCACTTTTGTCATTTTCATTATTTGCCAATATTAATACCTAAAAATTTCTACTCATAGCTTACATGATACAATAAAAAGCATAAGTTTTAAGAAATGTTAAATTATATTAAGTTATGCAATCTCGATAAATACTCTATCTTTTGCATAGCTCTTTATATCTTTTTATTGCGACATCTAACTCTTTTTTAGGGGTTTCCTGTGTTTTCTTGATAAAAGCGTGTAAAAGCACCATTGTATCATCTTCGACAGAGAAAATAACTCGTGCAATACCATTAGATATATTGCAACGAACTTCCTCAAGTCCGCCAGTACCATGAAGAACACGAGTTAACGGCATTCCGATTGGATAGCCATATTGAACTGTTTTGATATCAAAGCCAATTGTACGCATATCTTCTTTGGGTAAATCTTTCAACCATTCACGAACAGGTTCATTGCCTGAACTTGTTGCGTAAAAATATACTTCCAATGCTGACCTGCGTTCTGTCATGTGGGTATTATATCACATAAAGTTTGTATTTGCATAATTACATGAAATTACTTATTTATTACAATAAAAAGAGTTCTGCTAATTAACTTCTAGACTTATTTATTCTGTTTATTTGTAATTTTGTAATAATAAAACTAATACAAAAAAATAAAAAATGACAAATTACGCAGAAGTCATCAGATGAATTTTGATAATAGATAATAAATTTATATTAAATCATTATTTAAAGTTACTTCTTGATTATCTGAATGACCTCTCGTTTAACGAGAATAAATCTTATTTTAATGAAAATTTTGTGGGTAATGGGTGGGTAATTGATATTCAATTTCGCTTATTTTGAATAAGTTTCAAATGGGGTAAAGAAGTTGTAAATACTGCATTTTACGGTGTTTGAACCCTCTGTCACGCATGAGGTCGCGAGCCTCGTCGTTCCCGCCATTTTAAAAGAGCCCTTTATAGGGTTCTTTTTTTTGTTATAAAAACTCTAAACCATTATTATTTAATTATCATGTTGATATATATTTTTATTTGATAGTATAATATCAGCAGGATAAAAAATAGAAATATTTGCCGCCGGGTAAGCATCTTTTAAATATTCCATTAGGCCTTTGAAGGAATATTCAAAAGGTGCTTTTTGTATATAAAAAGGAGAATAATTATGGATTGGATTTATTTAATAATTGCTGGAATGTTTGAAGTTGCATGGGCTGTTGGAATGAAATTATCAAATGGCTTTTCTAATTTAACAATTAGCATATTAACAATTCTTGGAATGATTGCAAGTTTTTATTTTCTTGCCCTCGCTCTAAAAAATATTCCATTAGGAACTGCTTATTCAATATGGACTGGTGTTGGTACACTTGGAACTGTAATACTGGGAATTATTTTATTTAAAGAACCTATAAATGTTGCAAGAATAGTTTGTATAATGTTTATTATATCAGGCATTACTGGATTAAAATTACTTTCAGCGTAACATATAATTTTTTATTGATGTTAGGTTAAATATAAGGAGATTATGAATGTTTAGACCGCTAAGAAGAATAAAACAACAATTATCCCTAGAAGAGTGCATTTCTGTTCTGAAAAATGAAGTGAGAGGGGTTCTGGCCGTTTTGGGTGATGAAGATTATCCTTATGGCGTTCCGATTAATTTTTATTATTCCCAAGAGAATAATAAAATATATTTTCACGGTAGCAGGGAAGGACATAAAATTGATGCGATAAAAAATCACGATAAAGTTTCTTTTTGTGTTTATGATAAAGGAACTCAAATCGAAGGAAAACTAGGGTTAGATTATAAAAGTGCTATTGTTTTGGCAGGATTAAAATGTTAGAAGATAGAGAAGAAACGATTAATATTGTCAGAAAATTAGCTGAACAATTTGATTTTGATAAAAGTTATATTGATGATGAAATTAAAAAGCTTGCTAAATTCGTGACTGTTCTAGAGCTAACACTGGAGCATATTTGCGGTAAAACTGTAAATGAAAGTTAATTTTTGAGGGTAGAAATATGAAATACAAAAAGTTTATCGGTTTAAACGATGATATTATTGGTATAAGAACGGCTATCTTTGTTGAAGAGCAAGGCTTTAAGGATGAGTTTGACGAAGTTGACAAAAATTGTTCGCACATAGTTCTTTATGATAATGATAAACCGATTGCAACTTGTCGTTATTTTTCTCAAAATGGAGTTTATCATATTGGAAGAGTGGCAATAGTAAAACCATACAGAGGCAAGCACCTTGGTAATGAAATTATGAATATTGTAGAATCTGAAATTAAAAATGAAGGTGGGAAAAAGATAGAGATTTCTGCTCAAGTTAGAGTAAAAGAATTTTATAAAAAACTTGGTTACGAAGAGGTTGGCGAAATTTACCTTGATGAATATTGTGAGCATATAACCATGGTAAAAGAACTATAAAAAGGTCATTTAAAACAATTTCTGTTGCACATTAGTTTCTAAAAAAGATTTTTGGTTGCTTTGTTGAATTTCATCTGTAGGTTTAAGATTTCCTAAAATCATCAAATTATTTGGGTTATGTCTTTTGTAATTTTCTTGTGCTATTTGTGGATTTTGATTTGCATAGCAATATTTACACCCATTGGGACAAGTGTCATAATCTCCAATATTTCTATTCTCCATACAACGGCAGCCTTGCCTGTTGCCAGAGTGTCGAACTTTTTTGAAGGTAATATTATTTGCTTTGCCTAAAATATCAGATGTCATACAACCTGATTGCAAAATTCCATATTGCTCATAATTTTCGCCTGTTGCACAAGTTTGAATTATCATATTGTGTTTTTGTGCAATTGCTCCGATATTTTTTGCAATTTCATTTTTATCAACATCTGACAAAAAAATGATTTCAGGCATATTTGTTTTTAGTTTTTTGTACATATCAACAAAGCTAAAAATGCACCTATCAATATAAGGTGAAAGTCTTTCAGTCATGTATTCAAAAGTTTCATAGTGAACATTTTTAGTATATTTTTCAGTCAAAAGAATTGGGTCATATCGCCACGCGATTCTCTGTTTACCGACAATTTTCGATAATTTAATAAGCGTTTCAATGCTTTCGTTTATAGTTGGGACATTAGGTTCAATATCTTTGTCATAAGCTGTAATAGTATAATGAAAATATGTATTAAATTTATCTGTAATTTCTGTCAATCTATCTAAAATGGGTTCATAATTTTTTGAACAAAATACAACACAATCAAGGACTTTTGGATTGAGTTCATACCTTGTAACCTTATTTGGAAACATTGGATTTCTTGAATAAACAAAACCATCTTCAAACCTTTTCAAAAGCCAATCTGAATAATATTGAACCGTATCTGTCCTTGAACCAGTGTTAATAATCATTTTATATTCTAATTCCTGATTAAAAAGGGGCAAGATTGCCCCTTTTAATTTTAACACAATTCTCCATCACTAAGCCCGAATTGTTCTAGGCTATTTGCTTTTGCTTGAACACAAATGTATTCCAAATCAGTTTTTGCTTCCATTGTTCTAACTACATTTGGTAGAACTTTGACACAGGTTCCTTCTTTAACTTCAACAACTTCATTATCTAAAGTCATTGAGCCTTCGCCCTTTAGAAAAATATAAACTTCTTCGTTTTGTTTGTGTTTGTGATTGAATGGCAATTTTACTCCTGCAGGCATTGCACTAACTGAAATTTCACAACTTGTTAATCCTAATAAATCATGCAAAAACGCTTTGCCGTTTTCATAATTTTTGCCTATTTCACTAATTTTTCCAATCTCTTCTTTTTTAAAGTTTGTCATAATGTTTTCTCTTTTCGTTAGACATCTAACTATTATTGTAAAAATTTTTGCTTACAGTTTTTGCAAAAGTTCTTCTAAAAGTAGAGCTTCATTTTTGGATAAATTTTTGAGCAACATTTTGTTTAAATCATTTGATATTTTTTCAAAAGTTGGTTTAAAATCTTCACCTTTTTGAGTCAAAACTATATTTGTATAGCGACTATCTTTTTCTGAAGCTTCTCTTTTTAAATACCCGAGTTTTTCGAGTTTATCCACTAAAACCGTAACTGTTGGTTTCGTTCTATGAATGTAATCTGCAATATCTTTCATCGTCATTTTGCCGTTTTTATAAAGGCAAACAAGAATATCGCCATGGCTTGGAACAAGTCCTTCTGCACCGTTATTTTTTAATGCTTCTAAAATAAAACGGTTACCTTTTTCATGAATTTTTGATATCAAAGATAATATAGCACTCATATAATTATTATAATTAGATGTCTAACTATGTCAAGTGTTTTTTATTAATTTACCAAGCTGAACATACGTACCTTTCTAATATTTT
>CALAWF010000226.1 GCA_937894665.1 uncultured bacterium
AGACTTCTAATCCTGAGTTAAAAAAACTGGTCAAAAAAGGTAAAAATTACACTCTCGAAGATAGAATTAAAATTATTAATATTCAAAGAGAAATTATCAAAAAAATTATTCCAACTTTAAAAAAACTTGTTCAAAAAGATAAAATCGAAATTACAACAAGTCCTTACTATCACCCAATTTTGCCGATATTACTTGACTATAAAAATATCAAGAAAAATGCAATGCCGGGGGATGAAATTTTAGATTTGAAAACTGAACTCGATGCAAAAATGCAAACTCAAATGGCACTTGACAGAGTTGAAGAAATTTTTGGCAAAAGACCTCGTGGAGTTTGGCCTTCTGAACAGTGCGTGAATGGTAAAACTCTTGAAATGCTTAGCTCTTTAGGCGTTGAGTGGGCAATTTCGGATGAAGGAATTTTAGGAAGTTCAATTAATTTTGAATTTGAACATGATTTCAAAGGCTACTTAAATGAACCTTATCATCTTTTAAAGACATATCAGTATAAAACCAAAAACTCTGATATAAAAATGATTTTCCGAGATGCATCGGTTCATAATTTAATAAACTTTGAATATCCGCACCACAACCCAATTGCCGTTGCAAATGATTTGTATGACAGAATTAAAGTTTTGCAAAGCAGAATTTTATCTTCTCCAGACCATGACCATCTTTTGACAATCGCTCTTGATGGTGAAAATTGCTGGGAAAATTATATGGAAGATGGTGCATCTTTCTTAAAAACACTTTATACTTTGATTTCAGAGGATAGTTCATTAGAAACAGTTTTGATTAGTGATTATCTTGAACATAGTAAAGAACACAAGTTGTTGAACAAAATTTCCGCAGGTTCTTGGTTTAATAAAAACTTCAAATTATGGATTGATGAGCCAGTAAAAGATATTGCGTGGACTTATTTGAAAAGAGTAAGACAGGATTTTTCTGACTTTGTGAAACGTGAACCATTGAATCCAAATATCGAAATGGCAAGACGTGAGTTGTTTATCTGTGAAGGTAGCGATTGGTTCTGGTGGTATGGAGAACCTAACGATTCCGGCAGAGATAATATTTTCGACTTTATTTACCGTACTCATTTGAAAAATATTTACAGATATTTAGATTTAGATGCTCCATCTTATTTGGATGAGCCGATTACAAACATTTCGCCATCTAAACCTTCACGTTATCCGCAATCATTGATTACACCTGAAATCAATGGTAAAGATATAATTTCAGACGATGATATTTGGAACAATGCCGGATGTATTGATACTCCTGACGGTCCGGTTTTGAGAGAATCAAAGTTGTTTGAAAAAATCAGATTTGGCAACGATAATGATAACTTCTATTTAAAATTCCATTTGAATAAGTTTTTGAAAGGTAATCCTGATTTGAACCAAAGAACTTATCAGATGTATATTTATTTGAGAAAAGCAGGACGAAAACAAGCTCTTGCACCGGTTAGATTGGTAAATAAAACCCAAAATATTTCACCAATTTCTATGGAAAAATTCCATAATGAAATTCAAATTGCCATAAGAAAAGATGCCTTACAATTTTTGAGGGTAATTAAAGCAATCCCTGGAGATATGTGGGTTTTGCAAAGTGATAAATCTATCGAAACTGCATATGATGAAGTTTTAGATTTGAAAATTCCGTTTGACTTACTTGAAATTAAAAATGGTGAAACATTGGAATTTGTTTTCATCAATGCAAATTATGGATTGAAAGATTTTTATATTCCAAATGAAATGGTTCTATCTGTAACTCGTCCAGCCCTTGTTCCTTCAAGATAGATTATTATGGGGCCTATTTAAAGAGTATGGATTCTTTCGGGCTAAAGCCCTCAGAATGACAAATGCGTTTGAATATATTCTAGCGAAATCAGTCATTGCGAGCGAATGCGAAGCAATCCAGCTGATTTTTAATGTCGGATTAGTAAATCCGACCTACAATTTTATTCGGTGGGCTGGCAAGCCCACCCTACATAACTACTTCAACTGTTCATCCTCAGAATGACATAACCGTAAAGAACTTATTCCCATGTCCCTTATTGCCTTGTTCCTATAAATTTTTATTGAAATAAAGTTCAATTTGCCCAGTCAAAAGAGTCAAAATTTCCTCAAGTCTTGAAGTGTCATGCTCTTTCCACCAGCCAATTAGAGCTTCAAATGCTGTGGCTTGTCGATATTCCGCTTGAATATTTCTTCTCCCAACAGGAATTGGCAAATTTCTCGCCCTGCGAACAAGTTCCAATTCTTCTTCTGTCAAATTGGGTTCTAAAAAATGTAATAATTCGCTCTGAGTATGAGTTTTGACTAAATCTGTTGTTATTTGATGCAGTTTTTTTGCATTATTTGTCTGGCGTATTGTTTTCTTTCGGATAAACAATTCCCAAACAGCATCGCCTAAATAGGCATAATTTCTTAAATTCATTTCTTCCATACGACGATTTTACTATAAATATCGGCAATATGATAATTTTATAATTTCGTGTAAAATTTGAACAAAAATTAGAGGTAAATTTATGAAAAAATTTTTAGTTATATTTTTGAGTTTACTATTTTCTTGTCAAATTGCTCCGGCACAAAATTTGAAATACGATTATAAAAATAACAGAGCTACAATATATAATGCCCTCAATTTAACCGACTCACAAATTCAAAAAAGCGAAGAAATTTTAAACAAAAATGCCAAAATTCTCGATGAAAAATACCAAAAATTAGAAAAAGAATCTTATAAACTTTCAGCCTTGAAAAAAGGAAATGCGTGCTATTCTGAGATTATAGAACAGAAAAAAATTATCAAAAATATTCAAAAAGAAATTGAAAAAATTCAAAAAGCAGAAGATAAAAAATTCAAAAAATGTTTGACATTTGAACAAAAATCTAAATACAAAATTATCGAAAAATTACAAAAACACGACACCAAAAAAGAAATTAGCCATGAAAAATTATACAAAGCTAATCCTCAAATGACTGAATTTGCCAGACCTAAAACAAATACTTGCAAAAGCTAAAAAGACCTCTTTTAAAAGAGGTCTTTCCCATAATATCCAGTTTATATAACCTTTGCCTGATATTTATCAGCAACTTTTTTCTGATGGTAATATTAAAGCCCGTAAAAATAAATTTTGCGGGCTTTTGATTTTATATAGTTACAAATCTTAAATTCAGATTATTGATTTTCAAGTTTTTCTCTAACAAGTCTTTCAACTTCTGCCAAAATTTCAGGATTCGCATCCAAAAATTCCTTAGCTTTTTCACGACCTTGACCGAGTTTTTCTTCATTATAGCTAAACCATGCACCTGCTTTTTTAACAATATCAAGATTAACTGCAACATCAAGGATATTACCTGTTTTTGAAATACCTTTACCAAAGATAATATCAAATTCAGCAGTTCTGAATGGAGGAGCAACTTTGTTTTTCAAAACACGAACTCTTACATGGTTACCAATTTCTCCATCATCACCTTTTAAACCTTCAGTACGTCTAATTTCCATACGAACAGATGCGTAATATTTTAAAGCATTACCACCTGTTGTTGTTTCAGGGTTACCGTACATAACACCGATTTTCATTCTTAACTGGTTGATAAAAATAACAGTTGTATTAGTTTTACCAATAATACCGGTTAATTTTCTCAAGGCTTTTGACATCAAACGAGCTTGCAAGCCCATTTGTTGATCTTCCATTGAACCTTCAATTTCTGCCTTTGGAACAAGAGCGGCAACTGAATCGACAACAACTATATCAACGGCACCGGAACGAACCAACTCTTCTGTAATATCAAGAGCCTGTTCTCCTGTATCCGGTTGTGAAATTAAAAGGTTATCAACATCTACACCCAAATTTCTTGCATATTCCGGATCCAAAGCATGCTCTGCATCAACGAATGCCGCAATTCCGCCTTTTTTCTGGCATTCAGCAACAATGTGTTGAGCAAGTGTTGTTTTACCTGAAGACTCAGGACCATAAATTTCAATAATACGTCCACGAGGAATACCACCAATACCAAGTGCCACATCTAGTGATAAAGCTCCTGTCGGGATAGCATCAACATTTACAGTTGCCTTATCGCCAAGTTTCATAATTGAACCTTTACCAAAGTCTTTTTCGATTTTTTCAATCGCTAATTTCAGTGCTTTGTTTCTTTCTTCACTGACATTTACTACTGGTGTTTCTTTAGCCATCTAACTTACTCCCAAACGTAAACTTCTTTTTTCTTGTAAAAACCTAAAGCTACCGGTTTGTAGCTATTCAATTCATTTTTCAATTGATATACTTCTTTGTTCAAGTCAACAATTTTTTGTTTTAGTGTTTCGTTATCAGTTTTGCAACGGATTAACTCAACCACTACATCATCCATGCCTTCAAGTTTTTCATCAATAACTTTTGCAATTCTATCGCTCAATCTTGATTCTAAATCTTGCAAAGCTGTTAATACATTTTTTACACCTGCAACATTTGAAGATGCACCAACTGCAGCCGGAACTTTTGAAGCAATTGGATTAGAAACAAATCCGTTAACTTGAGCTTGTACTTTTCTCAAATTTTTTACTTCATCATAAGAAAAATATGTATGACCTTTTGCATTTTTTCTTGGTCTGATTGCAGCTTTTTTGCACAATTCTACAATTTCTTTATTATCAGTTTTCAAAATTGTACGTACTTCTTGTGGTGTTAAAGTTCTCTCATTCAATCTGTCTTTTATCATTCTTTCTATCCCTTAAAAAAAACATTCCCAACATTATTTTATTACATTCATAAAAAACAGGCAAATAATTTCATGGTTATCATGAAGAAATGTAAATAATAGAATGGAATTTCCTATATATAACGGGTTTACTTTTTGCGAAAAGTCGTTATATTTATAGTATGAAAAAGATTCTTACACTTGGACTTTTTATAGCACTTGCAATAACAGCTTCTCCACTAGCTATAGCGGACGATGTTGATGCTCCTGCTACTGGGGATTTGTGGGACAATTGGAACACAAGACAGGATGAAAGAGAAGCTAAACCAGTATCAGATGAGGATTTTGACAAAGCCCTAAAACAAGTTGACCAAAAAGTTAACAAGTGGAAAAATTGGGCTGAAAAACGTAAAATTCCTAAAGGGGAAGAATTTAGCCAAAGTAACGAAACAGAAATCATAAACAACGAACAAGAAAAATCAGACAACAGTCTTCCTGTTCTAACATTTCCGTTTGAACTTCAAATTGGGGAAGATTACATGCCGGTAGGACACTACCAAATTAAAGGTGAAAAAGTTGATGGAACAGTCGTATTCAAATTTTACCAAGGGAATATTGAAATGGCACAAATTCCGGCAACAGAAACCAATGATGATTTTAACTCTGAAACAATCACCTTCTCAAAATGGGAGGCTCAAGGTGATAATGAAATAAAAATCATGTACGGTTCAATGGACTTGAATGCCTACGCATTTGTTCCAATCCGAGAAGCGTTTTAGGCTAAAGGGAAAAGGAACAAGGAGAAAGTTCATTACATAATTAATACGTCATTCTGAGGGATAGACAATTGAAAATGATAATTAAATATTTCAAATTTACCCGAAGAATCTCTATCTAAACAAACTAGTTAGAAAGTTTGACAAATTTGCCTAGCCAGAGATACTTCGCTTCGCTCAGGATGACATAAAAACATAAAGACCTCAGTGCCATAATGCCTTAGAGCCTTTATCCTCTTATTGACCTATCAACTTATAAACTTTTAGCGAACTTATTCCCCTTGTTCCTTATTGCCTAAAAAAAGTAGGTCGACGTTACCACGCCGACAGCTACTAACTTATAAACTTATCCACTTATTGACTTATAGACTTTAAAACTAAATATTCATCGCACGAAGAATATCTGTCATATCAGCAGATGTTTTCTTAACTTCGTCATTTGCATATTTGATTGCATTATCAGGGTCTTTCAAGCCATTTCCTGTCAAGATACATACAATCTTAGAACCGGCTTTAACAGTATCTTTAACCTTGATAAGTCCGGCAACAGAAGCAGCTGAAGCAGGTTCCGCTAAAACACCTTCGCAAGATGCGATAAGTTTATAAGCCTTCAAAATCTCTTCATCTGTAACGTAGTTAATCATACCGTTACTTTCATCTCTTGCAGCTTCTGCAAATTTCCAGCTTGCAGGGTTACCGATACGAATTGCAGTCGCAACAGTTTCAGGATTCATAATTCTTTCACCTTTAACAATCGCTGCGGCTCCTTCGGCCTCAAATCCCATCATCTTAGGTAGTTCTTTAATTTTACCCAATTTGTGCCATTCTTTATAACCCTTCCAATAAGCAGTAATGTTACCAGCGTTACCAACCGGGATAAAGTGATAATCGGGAGCTTGCCCCAATGCTTCACAAATCTCAAATGCACCGGTTTTTTGCCCCTCAATTCTGTATGGGTTAACAGAGTTTACCAAAGTAATCGGATATTTGTCAGAAATAGCACGAACCATTTCTAACGCTTTATCAAAGTTACCTTGAATTGCAATAATATCAGCACCGTACATCATTGCTTGAGATAATTTTCCAAGTGCAATATAGCCATCAGGGATTAAAACATAAGTCTTCAAACCTGCTTTAGCACCATATGCAGCAGCAGAAGCAGAAGTATTACCTGTAGATGCACAAATAATAGCACCCGAACCGGATTCTTTTGCTTTTGTTACAGCCATTGTCATACCACGGTCTTTAAAACTACCGGTAGGATTGCAGCCTTCAAACTTCAAATAAATTTCTGCATCAATACCAATTTTATTTGCTAAATTATCAGCCTTAATTAAAGGTGTGTTACCTTCGTTAAGTGTTACAACCGGAGTTGAATCGTCAACCGGTAAAAACTCTCTATATCTGTTAATTAATCCTTGATAATACATAATTTAAGCTCCTTTTTTAAGTATCTTACCACAAAATCCTATAACAACCCGAAGAGTTTACAAAACTACGCAAATAAAAAGAGAACTACCGAAGCAATTCTCTTTTTTAATCTTTAATCGTTAAAAAACTCTACTATACAGAAGCTTTTTGAACTTTACCTGCTTTTAAACAAGATGTACATACTCTGATTCTTTTTGTAGTACCGTTTACAACAGCTTTAACTGATTGTAAGTTAGGTTCTTGAGTGTGAACAATTTGTTTGTGAGAGAAAGTCAATTTAGCTG
>CALAWF010000227.1 GCA_937894665.1 uncultured bacterium
GGGTCAAATCTTGTTCCATCGTATTTCCCATTTACTAAATCAGAGATTGATTTACTGATAGAAGCAAATGCTTGATTAAATTGTTCTTCAGAAATTCGGCCTTCGTTGCGATATTTTTCAAGAGTTTGAATTGCCGGAGTTCTAACTGCATAACCCATTGCAACTGCTTTAGGTGAAACTGCGGAAAAATCATATTCTTCAATTTCTCTTGGGTCGATATAGCCGAAGAATCTGTCTTTAATCATTTTATATGCATTGTATCTTTTATCTTTTTCTGCTGGATTTGTTAAATCAGCATAGAACATTTTCATATCTATAGAGGCACAATGAATTGCTCTTGGTTTATCGTGGTTTCCAATGAACGTATAGGCAAAATTGATAGAATCTAATGAAGAATGCTTTAAGAAGCTATCCATAATTCCATACAATTTATCGCTCATTCCCGGATTTCCATCCGGTACCATGTCGCCATCTTCAAATTTGTTCGCAAACATTTGTTGCAAATCACTAAAGAAATATGAATACATCGCTGTAGAAGTTATACCTGTTTCTCGGTGGAATTTTTGAATAATGTCATTTTGTGAATGAAATTTGTCAGACCAATGTCCAAGACCAATTCTGTGTAAATCTCCTTCATCAGTAATTTCTGCAACTGTATATGCGTTAGGATTTTTTGATAAAACCCCTTGGTTGAATGTTTTCCAGAAATTTATAACACTTTGCCAAGTATAATCAAAATTGTTATTTCCGTTTCTCAACGCTTCAATATCTGCAATATCTTTTGTTGCATCGATTCTCCAGTCTAAACCTGACTGAGTTTTATCGATGATTAAATCTGCAAGTTTAAAGCTGTTGGCACTTGTTCCTTTTAAACTTTTTTCAATAGATTTAACAATTGGACTATCTTGAGTTACAGATAATTTGCTAATACCTTTTTTAATCTTTGAAATAACCATATCTGCTTCATCTTCAGGAGAAGAAGGATTAGTTATTCCAAGAGTTTGTAGGTGAACATTTTTTAGAGCTTTATAGTTATAGGCAATTTCACCGGTTGTGTCATCAACTGTAACCCCAACTTTTGGAGCTAAAGATTCTACAACTGCATATTTTGCAATTTCCGGTAAAATTAACGGTAATGTGTATTGACCAAGTTCTGTTACTTTATCACCCTCAAATAGTTTGATGTTACTATTCTGTTGAACTGTTTCTAACACCTTCATTGCATAATCTGACATTTCATTTTTATACAAATTATCCATTTTTTCGTAGGTTTCTTTGTATTGCGGTTGAAGATTTTTATTTCCTTGTTTGTATAAATCGTATCTTGAAATCCCTACGTCTTTTGCGTTTGTGGCTCTTTTTGAAATCAATGGAGATGCTAGGACAGATACTAAGTTATCTCCAAATTCAAAAGAATCTAGTGGAGTGTTCATTAATCCTTCCAAAATTTGAGATTTTGTATCCGCTGTTGATAGCTTTCTTGTACTATTGTAGAATCCATCAAGGACATTACTTACTTCTTCTTGTGTTATTTCTTGAGGAAGAACTTTAGGGAAAATTTCTCCGTTAGATTTTAACTTGATATTTTTATATGTTAAAGATGGATTTTCATTATCAATATTTTTTAATTGTTGAGCGATTGATAATCTTAAAATATCATCTGTTTTTTGAGTCCAATATTGACCTGATGTAACGGTGTAGTCTTGAACTTGATAATTAGCACTTAAAAGTTTTTCAATTTCTTTTTTACGTGCCTCTTTTGGTAAGTTTTTCAAGTTTTTGGTATCTGCATGAGAATATACAAAACTTAATTTTGCAATATCAGGGTTTGCGTCCCAAGTTTCGAAGCCGCTTTCGTATTTCGCTTCAACGTCGAATGTTGGGAATTTTGAAACAATTCTAGCTGCTAATGGTGAAGAAAGGCTGATTTTTTTACCATCTTTTTTAGTTGAATTGTATTCATTTAATCTTTCTATATTTTCATTGTATATTTTGGGATCAATTTCAAATGAATACGGATAAGCAGAATCATTATGAGTATGAATTGAATATACATTTTCAGGATTCATTATTGAATAGGTTTTAATCAAATGTTTTGTATCATTTTTTTCTTCATCAGTAACAAGTCGCTTATCGAAGAATTGAATATATGTTGGACGTTTAGGGTCATAGTTTGCGTTTCTTCCAATAGAAACTTTTCCATTTTGTTTTTGAGTATAAGTGTATGGAGAGTTAACTATTTTATGAGAAATATTTGCTTTATTTTTAACGAAAACACCCATATTAAGAGGACTGTTTTTCAATCCGGATGCTTTGAACCAGTTGAAATAAGGAGAATTTTCGCCCCATTTTAGCATGTGTTTGAAGTGAACCCCTTGTAATCCTTCATTAACAAAAGCTCCATCTGAAACAAAATTCAATCCATGAGCAAACATATCTCTTTGTAATGACGCATAGTTATTGATGTTCCCAAGAGAGCTTGCAATTTGCATACAGTTTTTGTTCCAATAAGCATGTGCAGTGAAATCATCGTCAGTGAATACCGGAAGTGAAATTATTCTTCC
>CALAWF010000228.1 GCA_937894665.1 uncultured bacterium
GTAATTCCCGTTTGGAATATAGGTAATTTTGTCAAAGATATAATTTGTAATAAATTTACCTTGTTTTAATGAGTACAACGCATATTTATTGTCTTTAAGAGGAGCTACAAACTCAGTCGTATGTTTCCAGTTTAAGTAATTTTCAAAGTTCTCATCTCGTTTCAAGGTTTAATACCTCCTGTGTAACCTAATTACCAATGTTTATTAAGAAATTCTTCTTAAATATTCTATTTGTTTAAAAACTGACATATTGACCACATTCGTTATTTCATTGTAGAATTTACTTACAAAAGGTTCCAGCGTTTTCTGGCGGGTGGAGCCATAAAGGAGATGTCAACGACATCTCCTTTATTTTATTAATTCTATTTTATTGTTATCATTTGTTTAACCTCGCTACAACCGGTAATTCTTGCTTGAAATATTTTACAACATCTTTTAAATTATCAAATGACTTGTTGAACCAATCTTTACCATTATTGACAAAATCTTGAATTCTATATAGACCTTTGCCATTATAATCAATAATACCGTTATCTCCAAGGGGTCTTCGGCTCATACCTGTCAACTTACCAGTATTAGCACTATAAGTAGCAACCCTATCCCAATCATTAGTATTTCTAACAATATTGATATAACCACGTTCTACATGTGGATAAATACTATAAGCTTTTTTATTCTTATTAGCAATTTCCAATGCCCCAGACAAAGAATGAATACCTCTATTACCCATTGATGATTTTGATGTAAAACCTAATACTTTTTTTGCTAAATTAATCCCTAACATTAATAATCCCGCCTTTCATAAAAAAATAACTTTCGTACCCTATGTATCTATAAAGTTATTTTTTAATATGAAATTGATTTTTCTAATATAAAATATTAAGATTTATTTCAATGAACAAGCCCCGCAACAAGAAGAATTATCAAAACTATCTTTATTTTTCATGCAATTTAGGCATTTATCTTGCATTTCTCCATTCTGAGCAAAGTATTTATAACTTTTAACCCATTTGGGTTCTTTACAAGAACACTTTTCCATAAATGATAAAAATTGAACAAACTTATCTAAGACATCTTCCGGCATCGCATATTCAATTTTCGTTGAAGAATTATCAACGTTCTCCGGTTCAACTTGCAAAACCTTTTCTAAAAAATTAGAAATTGTATTATGTCTAAAAATCTTTTCTTCAGCTTTTTTAATACCCTTTGGAGTAATTGTAATAATTCCATAAGGAACATAATTTATGAAACCACGCCCCGCCAATGTTTTAACAGCATCAGAAGTTGCAGGTCCTCCAATTTTCAAATAAATAGAAACATCTTTAACTCTCGCAGCTTGATTAACTTTTACAATTTCATAAATCGCAAGAAGATATTTTTCTAAACTTTCAGTCAATTCTTTTGGCACCGCAACCCCCTTTTATGGTATAGCAAATTATTATTATCTATACCATAAAAAACAGTTTAATCAAAGAATTTTACGCCAAACTATTTTTATTTGCGTTATTTAAAAATCCTGTCATGCTAACATTTTGGCTATTAGAATTTGCGACAGCTTTATTGCCAGTTTGTGATGATTTTGAATGACTAGCTAAGTAAATGTTCAATTTTGGAAGTAAAACCCCAAGAGCTAGAGTAGAATAAGCTAAACCTGCAACATGTGCAACATTTAATTTCCACATATTTTTCTTCGCAAATTCTTTTCCTTGGGCAAGAACCTCATTATGGCTCTTTAGAGAAATATTATTTAACCAATTGCGAACACCTTTTCCTTCTCCTGAAATATTGAACAAGTTTTCTCGTTTTCTATCAAGAAGATTAGCAACACCCTTTGCCGCAAATCCACCAAATACAAGCCAATTCAAGAAACCGAAATAATCCCTTGTTACAGTTTCCTTCAATTCTCGTTTGTTATCAGAAGCCAAAAATCTACCAATTAAAGTTGAAGCATAAACTGTTTTAATCGCATTTCCACTGGTAACAGGTCCGGTAAATTCAAGTTTCTTCACAAAATCTGCCGGAGATTTAACTCTCATTACACCTAGTGCCATTGCAGCCATGCCCACACTTGCTAAAACTTTTTCTACTAAGAATTTTGTACTTCTATCTTTTTTGGAAGCCTTGTCAATACCTTTGTAATTTGAATCCCCAGGGAATCCTGATTCTCCGGTACGTTTTTCTGTCAATTTTCTATTTATATATTGGTTTGTAAGCCCTAAAGTTGAGGCAATCGCTAAAGCTCCAAGTCCTTTAATTTTATTAATTTTTAGAATTTTACTAATAGCTTTTTCCGCATCAATTCCGGATTTATAGAATACATTTTTGCCTAAATCAATAGAATCTCTCAATACATTATGAAGAGAACTTGAAAGAGTTTTTTCTCCTACTTTTGCACTAACTTTGTCTGCTTTTAGAGCATTAGTTAATCTAAATTCCAAGATATTTTGAATTTGTTTAGCATCTTTTGAAGAGATATTTTTACCATCAATTAGTTCAGCCATTGTAGAAGTAATCTTGTCTTTTGATTTTAACTCTTGGGCAATATTTTTATACTTTGCATTATCCCAAGTGTATTTTGACCAAGATGGTTCATCTACCCATTCAGTATTAGCCCAATCTATAGAATTAAATGTTCTAATTTTCTTTCCATCTCTTCCAGAAAGATTTTCCAACACATTAGATATATACTCTGAGGAATTATTAGTATTTTTATGAGCTTCCTTTAATAAAGCAAGACTATCATTCGAGAACCAAGAATTCGTATTGATTGGGGTATCAGGATTGATAAATTTATTAGCAAGTTTTGAAATTCCTTTCGCCAAATAACTGGCAGAAAGGCAGACAATCAAAGTTCCGGTAAATTCTCTAAAAAAGGTTTCAAAACCAGCATTTGCATTACGTTTTTTAGTATCAATATAAGTTCTAGGTCCAACCATAGCGAACAAATCAATCCCAACAGCATTAACCATCGGATTGGTATCAAGTGTACGTAAAACCTGAGTGGCAACACCATCAACAGGACCAGTAAAACTTGGTCTATTTTGGGTAAGTGTATTATTTGTTATATTAGTAATCATTTTTCCTCCATAAAAAATAAAGTTCCCTGACACAAACCAAGGAACTTAATATATTCGTAAATTCTCAACACAAATTATAGCAAGTTCCAACATCGGCACTTACAGCAACAGCATCTTGAATTTTTAGGAGTTTTCATTGTCATAATTTTTTACCTTTGCAATCAAATTTATTAAAAACAAAAAATTTTGTCAATAATAAAGATGGCTATTTGTAAAGTTATTTTTCAATATTCATAATATGTTTAGGTATGGCGAATAATTTCTGACCTATATAAACTTTATGCCATAACCTTGTCTAATTCTTTTAGCATTTGTTTATCTTCATCAGCCTTAGAACCAGTTGTTGTCAAATAATTTCCGACTAAAACAGAATTAATACCTGCAACAATACCCAACTTTTGATTATATTCGCTTAATCTTGTTGTTCTACCACCGGCATAACGTAAAAGTGCTTTTGGCAAAACTATACGGAACATACAAATAGTCTTTAGAATTTCTTCTTCGTCAATTTTGTCCTCATAATTTTCTAAAGGAGTACCTTTTATAGGATTTAAGAAATTTATCGGAACAGTTTTAGGATTTAACTCTTTTAGAGCAAGAGCCATATCTATTCTATCCTCTCTTGATTCCCCCATACCGATAATTACACCACAACAAGCCTCCATACCATATTTTTGAATAAGTTTAACGGTGTTTACTCGGTCAGAAAACTTGTGAGTTGTACAAATATTTTTATGATAATTTTCAGAAGTATTGATATTGTGATTATATCTCTCAACTCCAGCATCCTTAATTTGTTTAACCTGTTCTTCAGAAAGCAAGCCCAAAGATGCACAGCAATGAATGCCATCAATTGAAGCTACAGATTTAATCATTTCCAATATTTTTTCAAAATCTTTATCAGTAGGAACACGTCCGGAAGTAACAATGCAAAATCTTGTTGCACCATTTTCTTTGGCACTTAAGGCAGCTTTTTTAACTGTTTCAACATCCATCAATGGATGGCATTCAATTTCTGCATGATTGTGCTTACTTTGAGAACAGTATTTGCAATTTTCAGAGCATGCTCCGGTCTTAGCACTAATAATACTACATGCTTCAACTTCATTCCCAAAATTTTCATCAGTTATTTTGTGAGAAATTTCAATTAAATCATTTAACGGTAAATCATATAACTTTAATAATTCCTCTTTTGAATACTCTTTATTTTTCATTTTATACTCCTATGTTATCAATTGTTTAGGTATAGCGAATAATTTTATGATAACACAAATAAAAAGTTATTCTCCCAAATATTTTACATTTATAAAACCGTTTTCTCTATCAAAACCAGTTACAAGGAATTTTGAGCCTTTATTCAACAAAAATTCATCTTCTTTCCAATGACGAAGGTCAATATTAAACATTTCATCCATATTAATATATTTAGAACCTTTAGGAATATCTATTTTCAAAATTGCACGACCATTAGGAAACAAACATTCAAATTTAGGATTTTGACAGGAAAATCTAAGTGCAGGATCTAAATTGGTTGAAGTAGAACAAAAAGATTTTTCAGTAAAAACACCACCTATTTTGGTCAATTCTTGAATATCTTCTGGAGTTAAATTTTGTTGCAACGCACGATACAAAACAGAATCAGATTTTGTTCTCAAAACTTTGGAATCATCATTAAACAATTCACTCAAGCGAACAATTACATTATCTCGTTCATCTTTAAAGCCACCCGAACAAATATCTTTGTCATGACGCAAC
>CALAWF010000229.1 GCA_937894665.1 uncultured bacterium
AGGATTTCTATGAACTTGAATCACCTTTGAATCCTTATGAAATAGAAAAGGGGTTTGTTCCACCACAATCATTTGCTTATATGGATAATTTTATAGAAATGAAAGAACAATTAAAATTCGCATAACAAGAGGAAAACAATGATAAGAGATTTAAACGAAAAACTAGTATTTGATACTTTTAACTTTGAATATAATGAAGAAAGGTTTAAGCTTTTCATTAGAGACTTATTGGTTGATGCGGATTTTACCAGCGAACAGCCATATAAACTTATTCAGAAAGAATACAAAGATTTTATAAAGAGCTACAAAAGAATTTGTATGTACGAATATACAGATTCAGAATTTGCCGATACTAAAGTCATAGATGTCCTGGTCGTTAAATTAAAGAAAATAACATCGATTGAAAGAGCAAGAACAGCCCAAAGAAATTTTGTTGCAAGGTATTTAAACGGATGTCATGGTTATCAAAAAGATGCAGCTTTAGTTGCATTTATTTCGGAAGATGATAACGGAAATATTTCCCCAGATTGGAGATTCTCTTTTATTCAGATGAATTATGTTACAAAGTTTGTTGAAACTCCAAATGGCAAGAAAAAATTAAAAACAGAAATCGAATTATCCCCAGCAAAGAGGTTTTCTTTCCTTGTTGGTGCGAATGAATACACTCATACAGCACAGCAACAATTTTCTCATTGCCTTGATAAATCGGCTAATGGGGAGAAAATTACTATTAATGACTTAGTTCAAGCATTTGATATTGAAAAGGTTTCAAAAGAATTCTTTACAGAATATAAGAAGTTGTATCTAAAGTTGGTAGAAGAATTAAAACGACTTTATAATTCAGATGAAAAGATATTTAATGACTTTAATGAACACAACATTAATATTGATGACTTTGCTAAAAAGACAATGGGACAACTGGTATTTCTATACTTTATACAGAAAAAAGGTTGGCTTGGTGTTAAAGCTGATAATGACTGGGGTACTGGTGATAAGAAGTTCCTAAGAAAATTATTTGACAAAGCTCCAGAATTTAATGCTAATTATGACAATTTCTTCAACGATATATTAGAGCATTTGTTCTATGAAGCTCTTGCTTCTAATAGAGGAACTTCTTCATGGTTCAGCTTATTGAATTGCCGTATTCCATTCTTGAATGGTGGTTTGTTTGAACCAGTAAACGGATATGAATGGACTAAGACGGATTTAACAATTGACAACAGTATATTCAAGGACATTTTTGATACTTTTGACCTTTATAATTTCACCGTTAAAGAAGATGAACCGTTAGAAAAAGAGGTTGCAATTGATCCAGAAATGTTGGGTAAAGTGTTTGAAAACTTGCTGCCAGAAAACATCAGAAAAGGTAATGGTGCGTTTTACACTCCTCGTGAAATCGTACATTATATGTGTCAAGAAAGCCTTATAAATTATCTTTATAACAGAGTAAATATTAAACAGGTTGAATTATCCCCAGAAGAGAAGGCCGAACAACAGTCTTTATTCAAGAAGAAGAAAATAGATCAGTTGAAACTCACTCAAGATGTACTGGAAGAAATCATAACTAAAGAAGATATAGAATTCTTCATTAAAACTGGAACTTCAACATATACAAATAAAACAAGGAAAATCAGTGTAGAACTCCCGGAATCAATAACTAATAATGCTCGGACTTTAGATAAAGCACTTTCAGAAATCAAAGTATGCGACCCTGCAATCGGTTCTGGAGCATTCCCTGTCGGAATGATGAATGAAATTGTTAGAGCAAGAGCAGCTTTAAGTGAATTTGTCGGAATTAAAGACCGTTCTA
Organism: uncultured bacterium; assembly: GCA_937894665.1. Classification (GTDB taxonomy): domain Bacteria; phylum Cyanobacteriota; class Vampirovibrionia; order Gastranaerophilales; family Gastranaerophilaceae; genus Zag111. Next base: position 1,811 of record CALAWF010000229.1, read on the forward strand.
TGTACGAATTAAAAAGGAATGCTATTGAGAATTCTATCTATGGTGTTGATATAGATGCAGGAGCAGTCGATATTGCTAAACTAAGGTTCTGGTTATCACTTGTTGTAGATGAAGAGGATATTAAAAACATCAAACCATTACCAAACCTTGATTATAAGATTATGCAAGGAAATTCACTTATAACAAGTTACGAAGGAATCGACTTTGATGAAATCGTAGCAAATCAACCAGAAAGCAAACAGTTGGGCTTATTCTCCAGTGCAAGTGAAAAGATAACAGATAAAATATCTTTGAAGCAGCAAGAGTTCTTGAAAACCCCTTATGCTGCAAGGAAAGGTGAGTTAAAACAAGAAATAGAGGACTTAATAGTTGAGCTTGTTAAAACTAAGTTTGAAGAAAAAGCCGAAAAAGAAGGTCATTCAAAGAATTTTTACGAAGAAACTATTCGACACTTTGCTCAGAATAAAGAAAACCGAAACTTCTTTCCATGGAAACTTTTCTTTGCTGATGCATTTGAAAACGGTGGATTTGACGTTGTAATTGGCAATCCTCCATATGTTGATTCAGAAACAATGGTACGGTCAATGCCAATCGAAAGAGAGATGTACTCAAATAAATTTGCTTCAGCAAAAGGAAATTGGGATTTATTTATTGTATTCTGTGAATTATCATTACTCATAGGAAAAACTAGGAGTACAAATTCTTTCATAATTCCTAATAAGATACTTGCAGCAAAATATTCAGAGGGAATTAGAAAAATATTCAGCCGTAAAGATATTATTGAAATCAGAGATTATTCAAGAATTAATGTTTTTAAGGAAGCTGCTGTATACCCAATAGTTTACGTACTCAACAACAGTTCCACATTTAAACATGATGTTTTAATGACAAAAATTAATGAATCTTATGATATTGCAAATCAAAACATTATTAAAACGGAGGCTTTTTATAATGATATATTATGGGATAAATATTTCCAAGATGATGCGTCTGTTCAAATCTTGATAAAGGTTTCTGAACGAACACCATTATCAATTAATAAAAATTTCAATATTACTGCTGCGGCAACAGTAAATGAAGCCTATCAAATAAAAGAAGTTTTAGAAAATTCCAATACTTATAATAGTGATGAATATTGTAAATTTGTTAATTCTGGAACAATAGATAAATATCGAATTCTGTGGGGTATAAAACCTATGCAATATATTAAAGGACGTTATGCGACCCCAATTATTAGAAAAAAGAATCTTAACAAAATAAATGCAGTACGTCTAAGACAAGCAAATTCTCCCAAAATTATAATAGCTGGGATGACAAAGGAAATAGAAGCATTTTATGATTCTGGGAATTGTCTAGCGGCAAAATCAACAACAATAATTTGTGGTGAAGCCGTAGAATTAAAATGTTTAACAGGGTTACTAAATTCCAAATTACTTTCATGGTGGTATAAAATAAATTACAACTCATTAAAGATGTCTGGAGAAGCTCTAGGCTTTGGAAGCAACGAGGTAGGAAGTATTCCTATATGTAAAATTAAGAAAACGCAACAAGATATAATTAATAAATTGGTTGATAAGATTTTAGAATTAAACTCTTCTATTAATATACAGAAACAGCAAGCCGTAAGCGAATATGAAAATCAAATAGATATAATGGTTTACAAACTGTACGATTTAACATATTCAGAAGTGAAAACAATTGACCCAGAATTCTTAATGTCTGAAGATGAATATAATGGGTTCAAATTTTAAGGAGAAATTATGCAATTTCAATATTATAGATTCTTTTTAAGTCCTATAGACGGAAATTTGTTTACTCAGATTCCGAATTCCAAAGAAAATGCCTTAAAATATATATTTAATAATGATTACGAGGGATTTTATAGAGGAATAACATATTCTATATGCAAGGAAAAGACAATTGATGATATGTTATTATATCGCATTGCAAAACACACATCCATTCAAATAAATAAATCTCCAGAAGAACATTTTGAGTGTGAACATGTAGACCATTGGCCCAATGTATCAATGGTGATAGGCATAAATCCAGAAATTAATGATACCTACGGGCAAATTATTGCAGTTGAAGTAAAAAAAAACGTAATTAATAACCCTATAACAATATTAAGACGTTGGGCTGATAAAGTAAATGAAAACTTGGCGGTATATGGTTATGTATTATCTATAAATCCGATTACTACTGAGAAAAATTTTTGGGCAATTGTTGATAAATATAAAAATGAAATTGAAGAAGTTGTTTTTGAATATTCTATGCCGAATCTTTTTAATACAGGAGATACATTGGAAGAAGAGTTAAAAGCAGCTAATCAAAGTACCAATGCTTCAAAAGCTGCATTGACACTTTCTAATAAAGTGGGAACGCTTAATTTATCAGAAGATAATACTCTTTTAAAACAAACTGCTGAGTATATAGAAAATGGAGGAGGAGAATTCAAACTAAAACGCAAAGGTGTACAAACATACATAATGAGTGCTTCAAAAATAAAAACACAGAGATTTGAAATAGAAAATCTTTATGTTGAATCTCAAGAAGGTCGTACTTTAAAACAAATGTTAAAAGATATATTGAGTATGGGGGAATAATGAAGAAACTTATTTGTATAAGTTGCACGATATTAGTTGTTATTGTATTGCCATGCATACTTTTGTATCACTATGGTTCACATATCTATTTAGATAAATTTTTTAGTGAACAAATGATTCCATTAATGGGTACAATAATGGCACTGAACTTTGCCATTGCCACATCTTTACAAGCAATGCTCTATAATATTGAACAATTTACTAAAGAAGTTACTTTTAAAAAAACTCGTAACGAAATTGTAGAGGATCTTATCTTTATGATTATATTGTTCATAATTGCGTTTATTCTACAAGTATGTGCCGTTCCAATAAGAAAACTTTATACTTATGGCTTCATTTGCCTTAAATTACTATTATTTTTTCTTAACTTCTACGTTATGTACGATCTAAATAGAGCATTATTTTCTATACACAAAAACAAATAAAACACCCTATGTGCACAAAAAGTTTAGTAATTGTTATTGCATAGTACTACTTTGATATAAAAATGATTCTATTTAACTTTAATTGCGTCTCTTTGTAACAAAATCCCATTTAAGGCCCTGACAAATTTCCCAAATGCGTTAAGCTGTAGATGCAATAGAGGTAATTTGTTATGAATAATTTTGAAAAACGTTTATTATTGGACTACTTGGACAAGCTTTGCTGTCAGATTGACTACAATTCCTACAACTTCGACAGTTTCTTTGATTCTTTTTTGGAAAAATTCAGGGTTAAGAAAAGCAATTTTAACTTTGATTCAGATGGTTGTTTGGAAATTGAAACAATCAAAGACAAGAAAGCTTTCGTAAAAGATTTGAAAGTTGTAATCAAGAAACTTAAAGCAGAAATTAAACCTATACAAACACCCGTTGAAAAACGTCTTTGTTTAATTCAAAAAATCTTTAATATGAATGATAAGGAAATGGCTATTTTTACTTATGCTCTTGTTAAAGAATTGAACAAAGTTTTTTCACAATTTGATAGCTGCTTGTATGGTTATGGTATAGATAATTTTTGTAGATTTTATCTTGGAATCAGATATGGTGAAAAAGATAGGTTACTGGACAGCCTTTATTTTAAAAATCTAATTCCTAAACGAAATAATGTTTCTATAAATTCAAATATGTTAAAAATCTTTGATTCTCCAAACTGTAATACGGTTGAAAAGATAACTTCTACACTTTTAGGGGAACCCGAAAAATCTTCTCTTACGCTAAACGATTTTTCACATATTAAAGACAAGCAGGAAAAAGTTTTAAAAATCCTAAAATCTGCCGTTAAAACAAATGCTAAAGGTGTGAATATACTTTTGCATGGTCATGTTGGAACTGGCAAAAGTGAGTTTTCAAGACTTATTGCAAATGTTTCTAATATCCCATTGTATGCCGTCAAAACAGAAGATTCTTATGGGGAAGAAGCTAAAAGAACAGAAAGATTGGCAGATTTGTATGCAAAACAACAAATATTATCCCGAATCGGTAATGCTTGTATTCTTTTTGATGAAGCAGAAGATGTCTTGAATCGTGGATTTGGTTCAGATGGTACAGCTTCAAAAGGTTATTTAAACAAGATTATTGAAACAACTCCTGTTCCTGTTATTTGGACAACAAATAATATTTATGACGTTGATCCGGCATTTTTAAGAAGAATGACTTATTGTATTGAGTTCGAAAAACTTTCAGAAGATTCAAGACTAAATATTTGGAACCGAGTGCTAAAAAAGAACGAATTAACTGTATCTAAGGAAAAAGTTGAAGAATTAAACAAGAATTATGATATTCCTCCAGCATTAATCAATAATGCAGTAAAAACAACCAAAATGATTAACGGTTCAGTTGATGATTTTGAGGAACTTATTGAAAATGTTGCTAAGGTTGTGGATAAGAAAAAAGTTGTGAAACAACAGCCTAAAAAGAGTATGGGTGATTACAATGTTGATTTAATCAATGCCAATATGGATATTAATGCTCTCACTGAAAAGATTAAATCTTCTAATAAACTTAACTTTTCAATGTGTCTTTATGGAGAACCCGGAACGTCTAAAAGCTCTTATGCAAGATACTTAGCAGAACAACTTGGAATTGAAGTTTTGCTAAAACGTGCAAGTGATTTAATTTCACCGTATGTTGGAGAAACAGAACAGAATATTGCATCAGCATTCAGTGAAGCAAAATCTAAAAAAGCTATGCTAATATTTGACGAAGCTGATACTTTCTTGCAAGACCGAAATAATGCAGTGAGAAGTTGGGAAGTTGCACAAGTAAATGAAATGCTGACTCAGATGGAAGCTGCTGAGTATCCGTTTATTTGCACAACTAACTTACTTGATACCTTAGATGAAGCAAGTTTAAGAAGATTTACTTTTAAGATTAGATTTGACTTTTTGACACAAAAACAAGCTAATATTGCTATGTACTACTTTTTGGGAATTAAAGATTCTAACTTGCAACTAAAAGGTCTAACTTCCGGTGATTTTGCTACTGTTAAAAAGAAAGTAGATTTCTTAGGAACCACAGATGTTGAAGAAATAATAAAAATGCTGTCTGAAGAAGTTAAGGTTAAAAAGTCTTCTGAACTCAAAAATACAATCGGATTTTAAACAAGCCCACCCACATTCCATCACCTCTATTGCAATGTGGAGTGTGGTGTTGGGTGTGGTTTCTAAACTAAACTAATAATTTTCTCAACTACCTAAAACAAGTACGTTTTTACATTTCTGACCAAAATAATTTTCTGGTAGTTTTCTTTGAAAAATGAACTTATTTTTCCTTTTTTTAGCTAAAAATAGACGACAGCAAAACAGATTTCCGGCAATTACTATTTGTTTTTAAAACAATAATTTATGCAGGAGGGAAAACTAGGCTAACGAAGTTTAATCTAACTTAGTGGCAAGATTGTGGCAAAAATCCGGCATTAATGCGGAACATTCCTAAAAACTCTGAATATTAACCTAATAAAATCTTTATCCTGTTACTATAATAAAATATCCACAGAGAGGCCACTAACGCGAGTTTGCAGGTGTATTCAAGTGCATTAGTAAGTTTCCCTACAATTAGAACTCTAATTCTCTTAAAACTCGCGTGAGTAGTGGCAAAAGGAGAAGCAAGATTCTTATTCTTCCAGTTGTAGCTCTTCACCAAATACTATTTGCTCCAAAATTTTTCTATAGCTTATTATTTTTTTGTTTACAGATTTCATATCAGCTATTAGTGTTTGATAGCAAGATTTATCACCAAAGCATTTAAATTTTTTCTGTAATTCCTGAGGTGAAATATCATAATAATCTATACTTTCTAATTGTCTTTTGTACCATTCTCTATAACGAGCTTGCCATTTTGTTAAGTGTGGTCGAATTGCTTTATTTAAAATTTTAGATGACAAAATTATTAACTCTTTTGTATCTGTATTAGTTACTTTTTGTGCAGGGATATCTTTAATCAATTCTCTTGCTATTCCGAAAAAAGAATACCAAGAATCGTATATTTCCAATATTACATCATTATTTTCATCTATAGGTAATCCCAACTTTCTTGTATTTAATTCCACCCAAAGCTTATAAGCAACTTGCTTTGTTTGGTAATTAGGCTTAATTTTAAGTTTTTGATTACCAATACCAAGTTCAACTTCGTCTATATCAATCTCTGTTTTAGAAAAACCCTTCTTTAATAAAAATTTGTAAATTGCGTAAATAACAGCACAAACAATCACTAGCCCCCAAATGTAAGGACTGCAAAACATTACAATATTAAAATTATCAAACGAAATTTTTATTAGCTCAATCATCTATGCCCTATTATATGTAAATTGTTCTCTGCTATTTTTTATTTTTTCTGATTTGGAATATATCCTATTGTAAGCTTCATCTATCCAGTTAATTACTGCGTAATTACCATCTGTACTAACCTTTGCCATAGAATCCCACTTGTATATATAAGAATATCCACTTTCAACATTATCATTCAATCTTGGGGGAATAGTTTTTGAATTGTATCCATTACCTTTCAAATAGCTATTTTCATATGAGCTATAATATGAAGGTAACAATATACCAAGCAAACCAGAACAACCACCTGCTTTACATGATAGACCGGCAGAAATCTCCCAATCAACATGCTTTCTTTTATATGTTTCACTACCTATTAACACAACAATAATACTACTATCAGTAATTTTTTCTTCTCTTATAAGTCTTTTTATATAATTAGTACTTAAATCTTCATCATATTCTCCTACATGTACAGACTTGTCAATGAAGTAATTTTGAAAAACTCTTATAAATTCTCTTTTGTATGCTTCGTCATTTGCATGGTGATAACTGATAAAAACCTTGTGTCTTGTCATGTGGTTCACACTCCCCAATTTTATATAAAAATAAAAAAGATAGACCCCCTGAACAACACACCATACCATTAAGGTACTGCTGGGATTTCCCAACGTTGTTTTTACCAGGCGCTAATCTATCTACTTTTAGTATAACCTATAATTCTCTATTTTTCAACTCTTTTGCTAAGATTTTTTAACAATTCATTTATCCAAGAGTATTTTTCTTGTTCAACAATATCTGTATCATTTGGAAACAATTTTAAACCATAACCCAAACATTTACCATTGTGCATAAATATATTATCAGAAAGCTTCATATAATATAAAGGTTCAACATCTCCATCATATTGATTAGGTTCAAAGGCTTGATAAGTGGAACTAGCAATTATATCCGCCAATTGTAAGCATTTTGATTGACTTTTAGTCAAGGCTTTTAAGCTTAATACATACTGTTCACAATCAATAACCTTACGCATGTAAGTTTCTAATTCATCATAGTGAGTATTTCTACGATGTTCAAATATAAAATTAGCTTTAGCCTTTTGAGACTTTAAAAAAATTGTAACTTTTTCAAGTAACAACTTACAAGCATAATTGTATAACACAGATTTAACTTTTAGAGGTTCCATTAGTTTTTCTTTTTGAAAGACAACAGAAACAATTGTATAATCTTTAAAGTGTACTAAATGATTAACGCAAACTTTACGTTTTTCATGTGACATTTTATAAAAATGTAATGGTGCCAACATGTCTTTGGCTTGATATTTTAGAATTTGTTTTAATTCATTTACTAAACTTGCTAAACCTTGATCCAATTCTTGTTTAACAATAATTGCAGATAATACAAAGAATTTACTGCTTCCACGCCCACGATCACATTTGAACTTGAAACCTTCATCCCCTGCTTCATCTATGTATACGTTATAATTGCACATTCCAACAATTCCTACTTTCTGAGGACAAGTATATCATAAAATATTTGTATTCACACTATTGATGCTATTTCTAAACCTACTTAAAGCTTCCATATTAAAGTTATCCGTATATTTGATTTCCATATTTAGCACTTTACCATTAGTATCTATAATTTGAACTTTACCGGATTTCTTTGTTACAAAGTAATTCCCGTTTGGAATATAGGTAATTTTGTCAAAGATATAATTTGTAATAAACGTTTCTTGGTTTAATGAATACA
>CALAWF010000230.1 GCA_937894665.1 uncultured bacterium
AAAAGTTAAAACTACCAAAGTCAAAAATAGATAGAATTTTAGTTTATTCAGAAAATAGTGATTTATCAAAATCTTTGTCTAATTCTGCCAATATCAAAAAAGCCGTTCTAGATTGGAAAGCCGGTAGAATTGTAGATAAAAATGGCAATAGAAAATCTAAATTTGTTGTAAGTGCAAATGATACACAGGATTTGAAGCGTGCGATTAATGGTTGTACCATAACTGGTTTGAAAGAAAATCCGGATGGTTCTATTTCAGGCTATGTTTATGATATTTATAATTTCGACTCCAGCTATACGGATATGAAAACTGTTGGTAAAGATTTGAGTTTTGTAAATAAAGTTGCTTGTTATTTACAAAGAAAAGGTATAATTCATAATTACCAATTATTAGTTCCTATTAGAATAAAATTTGATAAAAAAGGTTAATTCCCAGCTTCAATGTCTTGTGCTGTTTGAACACCTTTCGCATCTTTCACAATAAATGGTCTTACGAAAGCCCAAGTTCCGTATAAAGAGGTTAATGCTCCTATAATCCCTAGCGGTTTGCTGATTTTAGGGTGCTTCCCTGTAAAAGAACTCAATGTTAAAAGGGTTGTGCCTGCCATAATTCCAAGGTACCCCTTGAAAATTGTTCGAGGAACAAGAATTGAATCTGTCATATCTGCCGAATTTTTTGCTTTGTCATGAAACATTTTCAAAAAATCGGTTGAGTTTTCCTTTGGTCTATTTTCTTGTATTGTTGAAGAGGTGAAATTATTTGTTGATATTCTTGCTATTCTCATTTTATTTTCCTAATACATTGATAAATTGCATTATATATTTTAAACAGTTCTCTTGTCAGGTTATGCTTAACTGGCATTACCCCTTCCATTCCAACTCTATTATTTTTAATTATAAATTCTCTTGCTTTCCAGCTTTGCGGATAACATTCTTTTTCTATTTTATTGTTAAAATCTTCTGACAATTTCTTAATTTCTGGGTTTTTATGTAGGAGATGTTTATTTCTGGAATAAGTTCTAGGAAAATTTATGCCAGAATCATTCATTATATTGTGGGTTAAAAGCATTCCCATTGCAGGATTGTCGCAACAATTTTGGAGATGCTTTGTGTATGCTTTAACACCTTCTGCATCTGGTTTATAAAAGCTATCTAAAACAAGTTGAGCTTTGTAGGCATCATTTCTGTTACTATTGAATGTTGGATTATGAGAATAATCAAAATATGACATTTTTACCCCTTCTTTTGTTTTTAAAACCCCTGAAAATAAAATTTGCTATTTAGATTTGTCCTCTTTCTTTTGAATTTTTTCTTTTTTATAGTGAAATCCTGTTTGTATAATATTTTTGCCAAATTTATTTTCTAAATTGTCAAAACATTTTGCAAGATTTTTCTTTTTAGTTTCAATTGTTGTGTCTGAATATAGGCTAAGTTGTTCTGTTCCCTGTTCTCCGATTTTTCCTAAATAAACTCCGGTACTTCTATATAATATATTAGGATTGTAGATTTCTTTTAGCAGTTCGACTGCAATATTTGAAATTTCCAGTTCAAAATCAGTCGGAGAAAGGAGGTCTTTACTTGTTGAAAAAACTCTGAAATCTTTAGTCCTTAGCATAACCCCAATTTGCAAACATTTTGTGTCATACTTGCGTAGCTTCCGGCATGAGGTGTGGATGTGTTTATTAAGTTCATTTTTTATGAAATTGAAATCAGAGGTGAAAATTCCGAAAGCTCTTGTATTTTGGATAGATTTTGGCATCCTTTCGTCATTAACAACAGGTGAAACCATTTGCCCTGTTAGTTCGTGTTTCATTTCCAGCCCATGAATTCCAATTTTAGAGTCAATCCATTTGTCTTGCTTTTGGACAAGTTCTTCTGCTGTGATAATTCCGTTTTGCTTTAACCTTATTGTCAGACGTCGTCCAATTCCCCAAATTTCTTCAATTCTTGTGTTGTTTAGTTCTTTAGGTATTTTTCTTTTCCCGATTAGATAAATTCCGTCCGGTTTATATTTTGCTTTATCAGAACCGAGTTTTGCCAGTGTTTTAGTTGAACTTACTCCAATTGATACTGGAATATCTGCCTCTTCAAAAATTCTTTGCCTTAAATATTTTGCAAGGGTGTAATAATTTTTTCTATAAAGTTTGGTTAGCCCCGTTAGGTCAACAAATGCCTCATCTATAGAATAAATTTGAACATAGGGGCTAAAATCTTTTAATATTCCCATAACATCATGAGAAACTTGAGCATAATAATCGTGGTCTGCAACTATATAGATTGCTTTTGGGTGGTCTTTTTTAGCCATAAAAAACGGTTCGCCCATTTTCACCCCCATTTTCTTTGCTTCTTTAGAACGAGAAATTACACATCCTTCGCTATTTGAAAGCACACAAACAGGTTGTTTTTTGAGTTTAGGATTTCTTTTTTGCTCACAAGACACAAAAAACGAATCACAATCTACCAGAGCTATGACCTTTTGTTTATTCATAGTTTAAGTATTTATCATATTCAGGTGTTAGTCAAATTAAATTTAATCTTCGTAATAAAACTACAAGATTTAGCAAAAAATATCTTGCTGTTTTTTTACACATAGTATATTATTAAAAATGAAAGTAGGTAGAAGGAATGAATTCTAAAAACGAAAAATATATTTATCCACAAAAATCAAAATTAAGACAAATCAGTATAAATGATGTAAATATGGAACTTCCGGATTTGAAAAATATTTTTGAACCAAAAGCTGTTGTAATTGCAAAGTGGATGTGTTCATGGATTGAACAAGGTTTGAAATCAGGAAAACTTTTAGAGAATGACGTTATTCCTTCAAAAGCGGATTTTGCATATCTTTTAGGTGTAAGTGTCGGGACAATGCAAAATTCTTTCCGTCAAATTGAAGATTTAGGCTACGTTGAATCAAAACAATGCGTAGGAACACTTGTTAGAGATTATAGAAAGCCTGTTTCTAATGTCAGAAAATTGACTTCAAAAAGAGAATTAGCAGCAGAAGCTATTAAAAGATATATTTTATCAGATGGTTTTAAAAAAGGTTCTAAAATCCCTTCATCCAGAACGATTGCAACAATTATAAATTTTTCAGCTAATACGACAAGAATGGCATTAGATTACTTGGCTTCTCAAGGAATATTAGAACACATATGCCAAAATCCGAAAGACCAAGGTTGGAGAGTTGTAACTGTGGATTTCGACCTTAAACCGGTTGTCAAACCATCGGAAACAGAAACTTTAGTTGATATGGTTGTTAAAGATTTAGAAAGTTATATCAATGAAAATTTGAAAGTCGGAGATAAAATGCCTTCACATTCTGTTTTGGCAAACTCTTTGAAGGCAAGTGTAAAAACAGTTCATGACGCATTGAAAGTTTTGATTGATAGAGGGGTTTTACTTCCTCGAAGAGGTCGTTACGGAACATCTGTAATTAAACTTCCAAACGCTTCTGTTTCTTCATTCAAACCGGAAACTTCAATTTTCGCTTCTGCTCAAGAAACAGCATTTTATCATTACGAAAAAACTCAAAATCATTTGAAAAAGATGATTGCTCAAGATTACGAAATTGGTGATAAGTTACCATCAATTATGGAATTGTCAAAGAGTCTTGATTTAAGTCCAAATACAATCAGAAAGGCTTTTCATAATTTAGCTAAAGAAGGTTATTTGGTATTCTCAAGAGGTCGTTACGGCGGAACATTTGTAATTGATATTCCTGAAGTTGAAGCACAAACCTTCAAATGGCTTGCTGTGAACCCTGCATTTGCAAAAGAATATCAAACTGAAAATTAGGATAGTAAAATGATGTCTGTTGTAAATTCAAATTCCAGTAATAATTATCTTTTGCAACCCTATTCATTCTCTAATAGAGTAGAAAGATTAAACAAAGCAAATTATAGGGTTAGGTCTTATAATCGTGAGATTTCAAAGGAAGATAAGATAAAAGCTCTTGTTGGCTCAACAATTGGTACAGTTGTTCCAATTTTATTTATGATGAAAAAACAAAAAGTGAAAAATCCCCTAAAATTAAAATATGGAATGTGGGATATGATTAATACTGCTGCTGGTTCTATTATTGGTGGGGTTGGATTTGGGCTAATAGATGAGAATGAAAAGGTTCGGAAAAATAGATTAAAAGAGGGTTTATTCCAATTTATGAATGCTTCTATTCCTACTTGGATAGTTGGTGGAGTTGTTAGTCTTTGTGAAAATAATGAAAAATATAATAATAAATGGTGCAAAATCTTGTCTGTAGCAGGCGGGCTTTTAGTTGGAATGTATGGTTCAGCAGCATTATCAAATCTTATCACTGATCCTAAGGACAAGTATCCTGATAGAAAACTTTCACTAAAAGATGCGTTAGCAAATATTGATGATGGTATTGGGGCTTTAGCGTTAGCTAAAATTCCAATAGTTGAAAAATTGAATATTGGAAGATTTTTACCGATTATTTATGCTGCTTGTGGTTATCGTGCCGGACAAAGTAATTAGAATTTTAAAGTTTAAGGTTTTTTAGGAAATCCTGCTTTTTCTAAATCTGGTAATTTCCCATAATTCAAAACATAAGCTGCAGGACTTTTTGCATCTGCTTTGCAGTTTGTGCCCAAGTAGTTACACAACCCTTTATAAAAATCTGGTGCTGACCATGTATGTATTTTGTAATAAGGCATTAAAGAGTAATTATCAAAACTTGCAACGGGAAACATATCCTTACCAACTCTGTTGGGTCTTGTTTTTCCATTTGCATCTATTGTAATGTTTAATACTCCGCTATCACTGAATGCATTCATTCTTGTCATTGCAATAACTGCTCCGTTATAGAGCTTATAGTAACAAGTTCCTGATTTGTCTGCACCTAATTTCGCACCTATTGAATAAGTTGAATATATAGCAGGAGAGCCATCTAAAGAATATGTTTTTTCTGGTAGCCAGCTTAGGATTTCTTTTCTATCACCCGCAGGGAAACATTTTTTATCTACATATTTGAAATGTTTATCAATATTGGTTGCTATAGTTTCAATTTCAGGTGCTTTGTATATATCATAACATCCACTACCTTGGCATTCTTCTTCCTCTTGCATTAATCTGATTGCATTGTTTATAATAGAGTAACTTTGCTTAAAATTACTTACGATTTGTTTTTCAAAGAAGTACGCTTTTAAACTTGGTATTGTTATGGCTGCGACCACTCCAATTATCCCAAGTGTTATTAATACTTCTGCAAGTGTGAATGCTTTTTTCATATGCTCCTCTGTCAATATTATATTACTAACTATCAATATATTGATAATAAAAATAATATATTCCCTTATAAGGATATTGTCAAGATTATATAATCTATTGTTATGAAAGATGATATTAAATATAAATTAGGACGAAATATAAAAATTGAGAGAATTCGAAAAGATATAACTCAAGAACGTTTTGCAGAATTAATTGATATGAGTGTGAGTTATGTAAGCAAAGTTGAGCAGGGTTTGACTTCTCCCACTGCTATTGTTCTTTTTAAAATGTCATCTGTTTTGAATATTCCTATGGAAGATTTTTTCAGGGATATTGATATAAGAAATATTCATTCTGAATTGTAAATAATGCTCAATATTTTTGACATGCTTCTACTTAAACTGCAATAATGGAATATACGCTATACTCGGGTAGAAATATGTACATAAAGCAGTTAGAAATAGATAATTTTAAATCATTTGCAAATAAAACAGACATACCCCTCTTAAGAGGATTTACGACTGTTTCAGGTCCTAACGGTTCCGGAAAAAGTAACATTATTGATAGTGTGATGTTCGCTTTAGGGCTTAGAACCGGTAGTGCTTTGCGTATTGAAAATTTGTCTGATTTTATTACGACTTTCAACAACAAAAACGAGGCATCCGTAAAGGTTATTTTTGGGGATGTAGATGGTTCCGGCGAATTATCTGTTATGCGTCGTATTAGAAAGACTAATCAAGGTTACGCCAGTACTTATTATTTGAATGATAAAGTTGATACATTAACAAATATCCGTAGTATTTTGGAAAAATATAATATTACTCCAAACAGTTACAACGTAATGATGCAAGGCGATGTTACAAGTATTGTTATGTGTTCTTCAAAAGTTCGTCGTGGAATTATTGATGAAATTGCTGGGGTTGCAGATTTCGACAGACGTATAGATCAAGCAACTAACGAATTGAAAACGGTTGAACAACGTGTAGAAGCTGCTTCTTTGATTTTGACAGAAGTTGAAAAAACATTGGAGCAATTGAAGGCAGAGCGTGAAGTTGCATTAAAGTATAAAAAATTACAAGAAGAAAAATCAGGTTTGGAATCTCAAGTAAGTACGGTAAAATTCTTTGATTTAAAGAGAAATTTAGAACTTGCTCACGATAATATTCTTCAATCAAACAAAAAACTTAAAGAAGAACAAGTTAATAAAAAAGATTTAGACGAAAAAATTAAGCTGATTACAGAAAAGTACAAAGAACTTGATGCAAAATTGAAAGAACAGGGCGAAGATGAGCGTAACAAGTTAAAAGATTCACAAAGCAATTTATCAGCTCGTATTCAAACTAAGAAAAATGCAATTGATTATTCTCAAACTCAAATTCAAAAAGGTTTGCAATCTATCGAAAATGCAAAAAATGGTATAGAGTCTTACAAAAAGAAAATTGAAGATGAAAGACTTAATATTAAATTATCCCATGACAAAATCGGTATTATTGAAACTCAATTGAAAGATAAAAAAGAAGAATTAGCTAAAAAGTTAGAAGATATTTCAGGATTGAGTTCTACTGCTGATAAGTATATTCAAGAGCGTAACGATGTTTCTCGCTCCTTAGATTCTTTAAAAGACAAAGATAATGAATTATTAAAAACCTCTTTACCAAAAGAAAATGAATTAAAAACTCTTAAAAAAGAAATTGAAGATGCAAAATTATTTGTTGAAAATGCTGAAAAAGCAAAAGCTAATTTCGGGGATACAAAATCATTAAAAGAAATGCAAGTTTCTGATTTGAAAAAAGAAATGGATGAATTGAAAGAAATTCAAACATCTACAATGAAAGAACTTGACGATGCAAAAACTTCAATTGAAGATTTTGACCACGATTTGAGGGCAGCTCTTCGCAGATTTTCTGAAATGGAAGCTCAAAGAAGAGTGATGTCTGCTTCTGGGTCTTCTTTACCAATTACAACCGTAATGAATGCGAATTTAGAAGGTGTTCACGCACCATTGATGCAGTTAGGTACGGTAGATGAGGAATATTCTTTGGCGTTAGATGTTGCATTTGGTGGAAGACTTGCTCACATTGTTGTAGATGATCCACATGCTGCTTATATTGCAATGGAACTTTTAAATTCTTCAAAATCAGGCAGAGCAACATTTATTCCGTTGAATAAAATTAAAAAAGCTCCAACGAAACTTCAATTGCCAAAGAATAGAGGTGTAATTGATTTTGCGATAAATCTTGTTGATTTTGACGATATTTATTTGGATGCGTTTTTCTACGCTGTCGGAGATACTTTGATTGTGGAAGATGCGGAATCTGCAGAGCCATTGATGGGTAAATATAGAATGGTTACTCTTGATGGTAAGTTGTATGAAAAATCTTCTGCTATTACAGGTGGTTATGTTAAAAAATCAATGTTTGGTTTTGGACAAAATGACGACAAAGAACTTGAACGTGCAAAATCAAAATTGGATGATTTACAGAAAAAATATGATCAGGCTTGTATCAAGCGTAAAGAGTTAGAAGACAAGTTAGATAAAATTCGTGTTTCTTATTCAAATTCATCAACAGAATATTCAAAGGCTAAGATTGAATTGTCAAATATGACTTCTCAATTTGAAAACAGTCAGAATTTATTAGAAACAAAGAGAACTTTTATCACTGAAAACGAGCCAAAAATTGACAAGTTAAATTCTGAACTTGATAAAATCGAACTTAAAAGGGTTGAATTAGCTGACGAAATTCAAAAATCACAAGACAAGTTGGCTGAACTTGATAGTTTGTTAAATGACAAAGATTTGAAAGATTTAAAAGAAAAAACTCAAGGTATAGAAGATGAAATTCGTCATTTGAATACAAACTTGATGAATGTTAATAGTGAAATTCAAAGTTTTGAAAATACTATTAAATTCAACGAACAATTGATTACATCAAAACAAGATGATATAAAAAATACTTTAAAAAATAACGAATCTTTAGAAAAAGACCAAGAAACTTGTAAGACCGAAATCGTTCAATTAGAGGAACAATTAAATATCCTATCTGATAAAATTGCGGTAATTGATGAAAAAATTGGTGAACTTGTGAAACAAAAAGACGAAATACATAACAGTCTGGTTGAGTTGCAAACCAATAGTGCAGTCAAAGCATCCGAGATTGATAGAATTAACGAACAGATAGAATCCTTCAAGGCAAGACGTCGTGAGTTAGAACCTCAATTGAAGGAAGCATCAGAAATTTTGACAAATTCCGGTGTTGATGTTGAAAAACTTGAACCTGTTCAAATTTCAATTGACGAGTTGAATGCAAAAATTCAACGTCTAGATAAGAGAATGCAAGAATTAGGGGATGTAAATATGCGTGCAATCGTTTCTTATGAAGAAAAAGCTGCACGTAAGGAAGAACTTGATACTCAAATCAATACATTATCAACTGAACGTCAGTCTATTTTAGACAAGATGAATGGTTTTGAACAACAAAAGAAAGAAGCATTTATGACTACATTTACAGCCATAAATGAAAACTTTAAAGATATTTATCACCAATTGTCAGAAGGTGAGGGTCGTTTAATTTTGGAAAACGAAAAAGACCCGCTTTCTGCCGGCATGACGATTGAGGCAAAACCGAGAGATAAAACTTCTAATAACAAATTAGGGGCATTATCAGGTGGTGAAAAAGCCCTAACTGCATTAGCTTTGGTATTTTCAATTCAAAAATACCTTCCGGCTCCATTCTATGCCCTAGATGAAGTTGATGCCAGCTTAGATACAATGAATGTTGAAAGAATTGCGGATATGGTTAAAAAACAGTCTGCGGATACTCAATTTATTGTTGTAAGCCACAGACGTCCAATGATTGAAGCTGCTAGCAGAACAATTGGTGTTACCCAAAAAGAAAAAGGTAAAACAAAAGTTACAGGTGTTAAATTAAGAGATGACAATGATGAACAATAATCTTATAAACGCTGAAGATTTAGAGTCTTCTATATTAGGTGAAAACAAGGAATTTGATTCAAATGACGGTATTGGAATCCTTGTTGATATGGCAAAACAAGGTAAGATTGATCCTTGGCATATTGATATTCTTGATGTAACGGAAAAATATCTTCAACGTATGATTGAGTTGAAATCTTTAAATTTAAGGGTTGCATCTCGTACCCTATTGTTTGCTTCTATTTTATGTCGTTTGCAGTCAAACGTTCTTGCAGGGCTTTCTTTGGATGATTTTAAGGATGAACCTCAAGACGATGTAATTTATGATGATGACGGTTTTATTGTTGAGTATCCGGAAGATAATGAATTTATTCCAACGAGCAATGTTGTTAGTTTTGATGAAGCACTTCAACGAAGAACAAGTATTCGTCTAAATCGTAACCGTGTTGTTACTTTGAAAGACTTGATTAAACAGTTGGAATTTTATGAAAAATTAGAAAAACGAGCATCAATTAAAAGTGCTCATGAAAGAGCAAAACGCCATGTTAGAAATTATTCTCGTTTGACTCCGGAAGAAATTGTTTCTATGGCTCACGAGGAATACATTGAAGAAGCTGTTTTGAAGTTGAAAGACAACTTAGAACAAATTTTTGCTCGTGAAGATAAGATTGAATTAAACGAATTGACAATGCTTGGGATGGATAAAATCAGTGCATATTTAGCATTGTTGTTCTTGAGCAGAGATACTGATTATGAACTTGAACAAAA